>NZ_JBFRSX010000030.1:0-117891 GCF_041473835.1 Vibrio sp. 10N.222.55.A1
AACGCCTTATAGGATTTAGCTTTGCTTTAGTTATCCACCAAAATTGTGGATAAGTGTGTGTGTGAAACTTTAACAACAATAATCGGGATAAATCGAAAAATGTAAAAACCTTATCTAACGTAATGTATTTAAAAGATTTATAGCAAAATGTCGCAATTGTATAACTTTTGTAGATTATAAAACGAACAGTAAAACAAGCGGTATTTTTAGGTTTTTTGGGGAAAAGTAGTGGATTAAAATTCGAGTAATTTAGCTGGGGAAACTTTGCAGGGCACGGATAATACCAAGTTCTAAAAATAAAAGCTATAACTGATCTCTGATCTTAAGATGCATTTCTCTAGATAATTGTTGCAACGACACTCCTCCTAGAGTGACAATGACCTGATTAAAAAAACAGTATGGAAATGGCGACCTATGAGTAAACTCTTTGACTTGGTATCGGACTACAGCCCGTCCGGTGATCAGCCGACAGCGATAACCAAATTACTAGACGGATTAGATTCTGGTTTGGCACATCAAACTCTACTAGGGGTAACGGGCTCAGGTAAAACCTTTACCCTTGCCAACGTCATTTCCCAATCTCAAAGACCTGCGATTCTGTTAGCGCCTAACAAGACATTGGCGGCTCAACTTTACGGTGAGATGAAATCTTTCTTTCCAAACAATGCCGTTGAGTATTTCGTTTCTTACTACGATTACTACCAACCTGAAGCCTACGTTCCAACCACGGACACGTTCATCGAGAAAGATGCGTCTGTGAACGCTCATATCGAACAAATGAGGCTTTCGGCAACCAAAGCCTTATTAGAACGAAAAGACGCCATCATTGTGGCTTCTGTGTCGGCTATCTACGGTCTGGGTGATCCTAAGTCTTATTTGAAGATGATGCTTCATTTGAGTCGTGGCGAGGTGATGGATCAGCGAGACATCCTGCGTCGATTGGCTGAGCTGCAATATTCAAGAAACGATGTCGCCTTTGAACGTGGTCAGTTCCGTGTTCGTGGTGAGGTGATTGATATCTTTCCGGCTGAATCTGACCAAGATGCGGTTCGAATTGAGATGTTCGATGACGAAGTGGACTGCATTAGTATTTTTGATCCTCTGACTGGTGCGGTGAAACAAAGAGACTTGCCGCGCTTTACGGTTTATCCAAAAACTCACTATGTAACGCCAAGAGAAAAAATCCTTGAGGCGATTGAGAACATCAAGGACGAACTGCGCGATCGTGCTCAATACTTAAAAGACAACAATAAGCTTTTGGAAGAGCAGCGTATCTCTCAAAGAACTCAGTTTGATATTGAGATGATGACTGAGCTTGGCTTCTGTTCCGGTATCGAAAACTATTCACGATACTTGAGCGGCCGTGCGGAAGGGGAAGCGCCGCCAACGTTATTTGACTACCTGCCTGATGATGGTTTGCTGATCATCGATGAGTCACACGTGACTGTGCCGCAAATTGGTGCGATGTATAAAGGTGACCGTTCTCGTAAAGAAACCTTGGTCGAGTTTGGTTTTAGACTGCCTTCTGCATTGGATAACCGTCCAATGAAGTTTGAAGAATTTGAGTCTATAGCCCCACAAACGATTTTTGTGTCGGCAACACCAGGTAATTACGAGATTGAAAAATCAGATGGCGAGATTGCTGATCAAGTGGTACGTCCTACTGGTCTGTTAGACCCAATCATCGAAGTAAGACCTGTCGCGACGCAGGTGGATGACTTGCTGTCTGAAATCAGAATCCGTTCAGTGAAAGAAGAGCGTGTTTTGGTTACCACGTTGACCAAGAGAATGGCAGAAGACTTAACCGAATACCTAAGTGAGCACGGCGTTAAAGTGCGTTACTTGCACTCGGATATCGATACCGTTGAGCGTGTAGAGATCATCCGAGACCTACGTTTGGGCAAGTTCGATGTGTTAGTGGGCATTAACTTACTTCGTGAAGGTTTGGATATGCCTGAAGTGTCGCTGGTGGCGATTCTTGATGCAGATAAAGAGGGCTTCTTGCGTTCTGAGCGTTCTCTGATTCAAACCATTGGTCGTGCTGCTCGTAACTTGGAAGGTCGAGCAATCCTTTATGGTGATTCGATTACTAAGTCGATGAGAAAAGCGATTGATGAAACCGATCGTCGTCGCGAGAAACAGCAAGCCTACAACGAAGAGCAAGGCATCACTCCGCAAGCGTTGAAACGCAATATCAAAGACATTATGGAACTGGGTGATCTAACCAAGTCGAAGCAGCAGCGCCAATCGAAACAAGTTCCACTATCTAAGGTGGCAGAGCCTTCTGAAAGTTATGCAGTACTTACGCCGCAACAGCTTGATAAAGAGATCAGCAAGCTAGAATCTGCGATGTATCAGCATGCTCAGAATCTGGAATTTGAATTGGCCGCACAGAAGCGTGATGAAATTGATCAGTTAAGAAAGCAGTTTATTACCAACAGCTAATATCACTTTTCGCTCGAGAATTGATCCCCCTCAACACAAGAATTGAGAGTGTTTCAGACAAAAAAACAGCCAGTAGTAAATGTTCTACTGGCTTACGTTTGTGAACAATCGGTCCACTAACAACGTCAGTTGGCTAGGTGACCCGAAGGTCATTTATACCGTTGCATCGTTCGTGCCAGATAGATAAAACATTGATTGTTTGAAGCAAGTAAAAAAACACACTACAAATACTGTGGCTAATTTGCATAATGCAAAGCGGAATGCGACTATAATAAGAAATGCAAATTATAAATGGCTAGGATATGCAATCAAAAACGCTAGATAACAAATCGAAGTATTTGTTGATGGTAGAGGATACCGCTTCGGTAGCAGCTTTATATCGCTCGTATCTTACACCGCTCGAAATTGATATCAACATTGTTGGCACTGGCCGCGATGCAATCGAGAGTTTGAATCATCGAATCCCAGACCTTATTTTATTAGATCTACGTCTACCTGATATGACGGGTATGGACGTGCTATTTGCTGTAAAACAGAAGTACCCTGAAGTTCCGGTTATCTTCATGACGGCTCATGGCTCTATCGATACCGCCGTAGAAGCGATGCGTCATGGTTCTCAAGATTTCCTTATCAAACCGTGTGAAGCCGACCGACTCCGTATTACGGTGAATAATGCGATCCGCAAAGCCACCAAGCTTAAAAATAGCTCGGAACACCCAGGAAACCAAAATTACCAAGGCTTTATCGGCAGTAGCCAAACCATGCAGCAGGTTTACCGAACGATTGATTCTGCTGCATCGAGTAAGGCGAGCATTTTCATTACTGGTGAAAGTGGTACCGGTAAAGAGGTATGTGCAGAAGCCATTCATGCGGCGAGTAAGCGTGGCGATAAGCCTTTCATCGCGATTAACTGTGCCGCTATCCCTAAAGATCTGATTGAAAGTGAATTGTTTGGTCACGTTAAAGGTGCCTTTACCGGTGCGGCGACCGATCGCCAAGGTGCTGCTGAGCTTGCTGATGGTGGAACACTGTTTCTTGATGAACTGTGCGAAATGGACTTAGAGCTGCAAACCAAGCTGCTGCGCTTTATCCAAACCGGTACTTTCCAAAAAGTCGGCTCTTCGAAGATGAAGAGTGTCGACGTTCGTTTTGTGTGTGCGACCAACCGTGACCCTTGGAAAGAAGTACAAGAAGGTCGCTTTAGAGAAGATTTATACTATCGTTTATACGTGATTCCATTGCACTTGCCGCCATTGCGTGAGCGTGGTGAAGATGTCATCGAGATCGCGTATTCTCTGCTAGGCTATATGTCGGTCGAGGAGGGGAAGGCGTTTGTACGTTTTGCTCAGGAAGTACTTGATCGCTTTAATCAATATGAGTGGCCGGGTAACGTTCGTCAGCTACAAAACGTGTTGCGGAACGTGGTGGTTTTGAATAACGGCAAAGAGATTACTCTCAACATGCTTCCACCACCGTTGAACCAACCGATTGAAAACAGTCTGCGATTGAAAGAGAAGCAGAATGAAGACATCACGGTAAAAGATATTTTCCCATTGTGGATCACTGAGAAAACGGCTATCGAGCAGGCCATTAAAGCGTGTGATGGCAACATCCCTCGTGCGGCAGGTTTCTTAGATGTCAGTCCATCGACGATATACCGTAAGTTGCAAACGTGGAATGCGAAGCAGTAATCAACAAACAATAAGAAAATAATAATGACGAAAGTATTAAATCAGCAAAAAGTTGATGAGCTTGCCGGCGAAATAGGCCAAGAGAATGTCCCGGTTTTACTGGAAATCTTTTTAGGTGAGTTGAAAGGCTACTACGAACACCTAGAGATAAATAAAGAGTCGGATACCTCTAAGTACTTGGCTGATATCAGTCATGCGCTTAAGAGCAGCGCAGCAAGCTTTGGTGCGGATTCTTTGTGTAGTTTTGCGATTAGCTTAGACGCAAAAGTGAAGCAAGCGTTGCCTGTAACCGAGATTGATTTTCAAGATATGCAAGACCTCCTGTTATCGACGTACACTGAATATCAGCAGTTGATGACGGACCTTTAAAACAGCGAGTTATTACTGAGATTAAAAAAGGAGCAGCATGCTCCTTTTTTGTTGTTTGTCGCTTGAACCTATGGCTACGCCAACTGGGCTTCAATGGCTTGTTGAAGCTTCACACGGTCGTGTCGCCAATCTCGGTTTGCCGATGCAAGATCTGTGGTCACACAATTCCATTGCACTTCTAGTTCCGGGTGAGGTTCATTGCCTAACACGATGTCTATTTTCCTTGCCTTACAGGTACGTTCACACCACTCCAATTGCTCTTGAAGCGTCATTTTCCCTGCGGGACCGTGCTCTGGTGAAAGGTTTTCAACGAAGATAACTTTTGCCTTGGTGTTCTCAGAGATTGCTTTGCCAATCTCTGGAAGGAGAAGAGGGGGCATCACACTGGTTAAAAAGCTTCCAGGGCCAAGGACAATGCAGTCTGCTTGCTCAACGGCAGCAACGGCTTCTTTGGTTGCTGGCACTTCTGGAGACAAGTCCATCATGCGCAGCTTTTCCGTCATGTCATCAACGTTGGTTTCGCCGGTAACCCAGCGGCCGTCCATTGATAGAGCCGTGAGGTCTGAAGGATGCTCAGTCATCGGCACGATATTGACATCGACCTTGAGCATATTTCGAATCAGGTTAATTGCTTCCAATGGGCGAACGGAAAGGTTGTCTAACGCCGTCAGCATTAGGTTACCCAAGTTATGACCGTCTAGCTCACCTTGACCACGAAAGCGGTATTCGAACATCATCGAACTGATTGAAGGCTCTGTGATTAATTGGTTGATACAGTTGCGTGTATCTCCCCATGCGATGCCACCTTGGCAATCTCTAATACGTCCGGTGGAACCGCCGTTATCTGTCGTTGCAACAATGCCAGTTGCGTTGTTACCAAAGTCTTTTAATGCAGCTAACATGCGACCTAAGCCATGGCCACCGCCGATTGCTACGACTTTCTTTGAAGAGTAAATATTCATTTATTGTTCTTGTTAGGTTATTACCAACTATAATTTAGGTTAAATGCTTCTCGCTATATACTCAACAAGAGTTATTTTGAGCGTTTGATACGTTTTTTTTGCCGATGTGACCCGTTTTTTACCATCAGAGCTAGATTCACGTACAAATATTAAGTATTTTATTACTCAGCTACTGCGCGTGTGAATATAACGCTCAGTTGCCATAACTCCGAGCTCTCGCATGCTAAGTCGCACAGTGGTATTTGCTGTACCGATACGCATCAAGAGCCAGTGACATGTTGTCACAAGGGCTTAATTGGAAATGATTATGCCTCCCGTGTTTGGAAAGGTGTTCCGTGGCGCAACAATTCGAAGATAGATTCCATCGCAAGTTTTATTACTTGCGCTTGTCGGTTACAGACGTCTGTAACTTTAAATGTACTTACTGCTTACCAGATGGTTACAAACCGTCAGGGCAAAAAAACTCGTCTTTTTTAAGTGTTCCCGAGATCAAACGCGTTGTTAAAGCGTTTGCAGATTGTGGTACCTCAAAGATCCGCATTACAGGCGGAGAGCCGAGTCTGCGTAAAGACTTTCCTGAAATCATACATACCGTTGCTTCTACTCCAGGCATCGAAAAAGTAGCCACCACAACGAATGGCTACCGCATGGAGAAACAAGTAGGGCAATGGCGTGATGCTGGTTTAACCCATATAAACGTGAGCGTGGATAGTTTAGATTCGCGCATGTTCCATCAGATCACTGGTGAGAATAAGTTTACTGAGGTTATGCGAGGCATTGATAAAGCGTTTGAGGTTGGCTTTGAACAAGTCAAAGTCAACGTCGTATTAATGAAAGACCTCAATAGTCAGGAATTACCAGCCTTCCTTAATTGGATCAAAGACAAACCTATTCAATTACGTTTTATCGAGCTGATGAAAACCGGCGAGATGGACGAGTTGTTCGATAAACATCATGTGTCTGGCGTTGCGATTCGCAACCAGCTTATTGCTAATGGTTGGCTGTTAAAAGTCAAAGCCGTTAACGATGGCCCGGCGCAAGTGTTTGTCCACCCAGACTACAACGGTGAAATCGGTTTGATCATGCCTTACGAGAAAGACTTTTGTGAGAGTTGTAACCGACTGCGCGTTTCTGCGACCGGTAAACTTCACTTATGTCTGTTTGGCGACCATGGTGTTGAACTGAGAGATCTGATTCAAGAAGATCAACAAGAGCAAGAACTCATTGATCGAATTCAGGCTCAGCTTCAAACCAAGTCCGTTAGCCACTTCTTACACGATGGCAACAGCGGCATGACTCCAAACTTGGCGTCAATCGGCGGTTAACCCGCTACACACTCTAAAGCATTTTATCGCTCAGCTTCTTCAGGCTGGGCGAATCAGTCTAATGAAAAATTTATATAGGTGAACAAATGGGTCACGCAGAAAGCAAATTCCAAGCAGCAAACATCGCAGTACTAACGGTTTCAGATACTCGTACAGAAGAAAACGACACTTCAGGCGGTTACCTAGCAGAGCATGCTAAAGAAGCGGGTCACAACGTGGTTGATAAGCAAATCGTTATTGATGACATGTACAAGATCCGTGCGATCGTATCTAAATGGATCGCTGATGAAAGCGTACAAGCTATCATGATCACGGGTGGTACTGGTTTCACTTCTCGTGACAGCACGCCTGAAGCGCTTAAGCCACTGTTCGACAAAGAAGTAGAAGGCTTTGGTGAGCTATTCCGTCAAGTATCTTACGAAGAGATCGGTACTTCGACAATTCAATCTCGTGCGATTGCGGGTTTTGCTAACCACACGGTTATCTTTGCGATGCCAGGTTCTACAGGCGCTTGCCGCACCGGTTGGACTAAGATCATCAAGCAACAGATGGATGCTAGCCACCGTCCTTGTAACTTCATGCCACACCTTTCTGTATAAGGCGGTTTGAGTATGAGCCAATTTACACACATTAACGCGTCTGGCGAAGCAAACATGGTCGATGTATCGGCTAAAGCGGAAACAGTACGTGAAGCGAGAGCGGAAGCCTTCGTTCAAATGTCGGCAGAAACGCTAGAGCTGATTGTCTCTGGTAGCCACCATAAAGGTGATGTTTTCGCAACGGCACGTATTGCGGGTATTCAAGCGGCGAAGAAGACGTGGGATCTGATTCCCCTGTGTCACCCTCTGCTATTAACTAAAGTAGAAGTGCAGCTTGAAGCTATCGAGTCTGAAAACAAGGTTCGCATCGAATCTGTTTGTAAGCTTGCGGGTAAGACGGGCGTAGAGATGGAAGCGCTAACGGCTGCTTCTGTGGCTGCGTTAACGATTTACGATATGTGTAAAGCTGTTCAGAAAGACATTGTTATCGAAAACGTGCGCCTGCTAGAGAAGACAGGTGGTAAATCTGGTCACTTTAAGGTGGAGTCATGATTACAGTACTTTTCTTTGCTCAAACTCGTGAACTTGTTGGTGTGGACAGCGTTGAAGTTGATGCACAATTTAAGACGATTGAAGCGATTCGTAGTCATCTTGTGACACAAGAAGGCAAATGGGATATCGCATTGGAAGAGGGGAAGCTTCTGGCTGCACTTAACCAATCAATCGTACCTCTGACAGCTGAAGTGAAAGACGGCGACGAAGTGGCTTTCTTCCCACCAGTGACTGGAGGCTAAGCATGGATCCAAGAGTATTAGTGACAGCTGAGGACTTCTCGGTAGGCGACGAATACGACTACTTGGCTCAAGGTACAGCTGCCGGAGCGATTGTGACGTTCGTTGGTAAAGTTCGCGACATGAACCTTGGCGACAATGTGATTGGTTTGTCTCTGGAGCACTATCCGGGTATGACAGAAAAATCACTGAACGAGATCTGTGACCAAGCTGAGGCTCGCTGGCCTATTCAGAAGATGCGTGTTATCCACCGTGTAGGTGACTTAGATATCGGCGACCAGATTGTTTACGTTGGTGTATCCAGTGCACACCGTGGTGCTGCATTTGAAGCCTGTGAATTCGTTATGGACTTCCTGAAAACCAAGGCTCCCTTTTGGAAAAAGGAACGCACGACCGAAACGACGCGTTGGGTTGATTCTCGTGATTCAGACACGAAAGCAGCGGAACGCTGGGAGAAGTAATTTCTCTTAAAGTGATGTTGCTTCAGCATTTACTCATTTGTATATGAGACAGTCAAAAACCGACCACTTAGGTCGGTTTTTTTGTACCTGCTATAAATCTATTTATAGATAATCATTGATTTGACAAATGATAATTCATTGTGGTTGCATATAAATTCAGCGCGTAATTTTGTCTTAATTGGTGCATTGGATAACCCGGTTTGGTGCAGAGCATTATGCTGTCTTGTATAAAGTGATTATCCTCACAAATAGTGTAGACGGTTTAGGTGATATGTGATGTGCAATTAGATTTCATGTGGCATTAATGTTAATTTGCGCTCAGTGTTCTAGCATAAGATGCTAAAAAAAAGTATCAACACAGATACATCAACACTAAAGGCTGTTTTTTAATTAATCCCTCTACGCAAGTCACTACTGATTTGGGGTTTTTTAGATATTTACACTGATACCTTAAGTATTTCGGAGAATTATCCGATTTTTTGCGACTTGTTTGTGGCAAATTACTTCAATGGTTGATAGTGTGTGCCTCAATCTTTGTAAGGTTTTAGATTTTTATGCTTAAATTTTGAGCTAAATAAATCTAAATCACTGCCGTTCAGTGAACCAAGCAAAGAAGTCATGGATGCAATACGGAAAACTTGGAGTTTATTAAATGTACAAGAATAAAATCACTCAGGCCCTTCTTCTAGGTGCTGGTTTGGCAGTGGCTGCCACTTCTACTCTTTCTATCGCTGCTGAAGTTCCAGCAGGCACAGAACTGGCAAAAGTTCAGGAACTTGTTCGCGGTAACGGTACTGAAGTTGCAACTATCGACCCACACAAATCTCAAGGTGTACCAGAATCTCACGTAATTCGTGATCTTCTAGAAGGTCTAGTGAACCAAGACGGCGACGGCAACACTATCCCTGGTGTTGCGGAAAGCTGGGATACGACAGACAACAAAACATTCACTTTCCACCTACGCAAAGACGCAAAATGGTCTAATGGCGATCCTGTAACAGCTCAAGATTTTGTATACAGCTGGCAACGTGCAGTTGATCCTGCAACGGCTTCTCCATACGCTTGGTACATGGAATACACCAAGATGGCGAATGCGAAAGATATCGTAGCGGGTAAGAAAGACAAGAGTGAACTAGGCGTTAAAGCAGTGGATGCAAACACTCTAGTTGTTGAATTAGAAACAGCGGTACCATACTTCGTAATGATGATGGGCCACACAACAATGAAGCCAGTACACAAGGCTACTGTTGAAGAATTCGGTGATCAATGGACTAAGCCTGACCACTTCGTTGGTAACGGTGCATTCTCTGTTGATAAATGGGTTGTTAACGAGCGTTTAGTTCTAAAACGTAACGACCAATACTGGAACAACGATAAGACGGTTCTAAATAAAGTAACCTTCCTACCAATCGAGAACCAAGTCGCGGAAATGAACCGCTTCCTATCTGGCGAAATCGATTTCACAAACGAACTGCCAACTGAGCACTTCAAGCGTCTTCAAAAAGAGTACGCGGAAGATGTATCTGTAGCGGGTAACCTATGTACTTACTACTACATCTTCAACACGAAGAAAGCACCATTTGATGATGTTCGTGTTCGCCAAGCAATCTCTTACGCAATCGACCGTGATATCGTAACAGGTGCTATCCTAGCGCAAGGTCAAAAACCTGCGTACTTCCTAACGCCTGAAATCACAGCTGGCTTCGATCCTGAGCTACCAGCTTACGGTAAGATGTCTCAAAAAGAGCGTAACGCAGAAGCAGAACGTCTTCTTGAAGAAGCAGGTTACGGTAAAGATAACCCACTTAAATTCAACCTACTTTACAACACTTCAGAGAACCACAAGAAGATTGCTGTAGCGCTAGGTTCGATGTGGAAGAAAACACTGGGTCTTTCTGTAACACTTGAGAACCAAGAGTGGAAAACGTACCTATCTTCTAAAGATTCTGGTGACTTCGAAGTAGCACGTGCTGGTTGGTGTGGTGACTACAACGAAGCGTCTTCGTTCCTGACGCTAATGAAGAGTAACAACACTACCGGTGGTGTTCACTACGACAGCGCGGCTTACGATAAGATCATCGATAAAGCACTTAACTCAACTTCAGAAGAAGAGCGCAAAGCACTTTACCTAGAAGCTGAGGCGCTAATGGCAAACGACATGCCAATTGCTCCTATCTACCAATACGTGAAATCTCGTCTACTTAACCCGCATGTTGGTGGTTTCCCAATCAACAACGCGGAAGACAAGATCTTCTCGAAAGACCTATACATCAAAGCTCAATAATAAGCTTCGATTCTAAAAAGTTAATATAACTATAACGATACAGGCACTACATGCGCAGGGCGCGCATGTAGCGTCTTTCTAATTTTAATTGTCACAGACTGAAAGAGTGAGTTTATGCTTAAATTCATTATGAAACGGATATTTGAAGCGATTCCAACCATGTTGGTGTTGATCACTATATCTTTCTTTCTTATGCGTTTCGCACCGGGTAACCCGTTTTCAAGCGAGCGTCCATTACCGCCAGAAGTTATGGCTAACATCGAAGCTAAATACGGCTTGGATAAACCAGTATTTGAACAATACACCACGTATTTGACAAATATCTTACAAGGTGACTTCGGTCCCTCTTTTAAATACCAAGATTACACAGTAAATGAGCTGATCGCGGTTGCACTTCCAGTATCTGCGAAGGTAGGTTTCGTTGCCTTTATCTTCACACTATTGATGGGGGTCACCGTCGGGACGATTGCCGCCTTGAAGCACAATACCTGGGTCGACTACACCATAATGTCGACCGCCATGCTCGGGGTGGTGATGCCATCCTTCGTGTTGGCACCGGCGCTTATTTACCTTTTCTCCCTGCACTGGAACATATTCCCAGCAGGTGGTTGGCATGGCGGTACATTTATGTACATCGTGCTGCCTGTTATCGCGATGTCTCTTCTTTACGTAGCAACCTTTGCTCGTATTACTCGCGGTAGCATGATTGAAACGCTAAACAGTAACTTTATCCGAACTGCGCGTGCAAAAGGTCTAAGCTACCGTTATATCATTCTAAAACATGCACTTAAGCCAGCAATGCTACCTGTTGTTTCTTACATGGGACCTGCGTTCGTAGGTATCATCACAGGTTCAGTTGTTGTTGAAACCATCTTCGGCCTACCAGGTATCGGTAAGCTGTTTGTTAACGCCGCGTTTAACCGTGACTACTCGCTAGTAATGGGTGTAACCATCTTGATTGGTTTCCTATTCATCTTGTTCAACGCAATCGTTGATATTTTGCTAGCGCTTATTGACCCGAAAATTCGCTACTAACAGGGACGCATGGTTATGTTGAAGAAAAAAGAAAATTTAGAAGCGATCGAAAAGTTCTCTGAGAGCTTAGAGATTGAAGGTCGTAGTTTGTGGCAGGACGCGCGCATTCGTTTCATGCGAAACAAAGCTGCGATGGTGAGTCTGTTCATTCTTACGCTTATGGTACTGGCAGTTATCTTCTTACCAATGCTGGCTCAGTACACTTATGATGATACTGACTGGTACGCAATGCACGTTGGTCCGAATGCGGATCACTGGTTTGGTACCGATAGCTTAGGTCGTGATTTGTACGTTCGTACTCTTGTCGGTGGCCGCATCTCATTGATGGTTGGTGTGATGGGTGCCTTCGTAGCGGTACTGATTGGTACGCTTTACGGTGCAGCTTCAGGCTTCATCGGCGGTCGTACTGACCGAGTGATGATGCGTATCCTAGAGATCTTGTACGCAGTGCCATTCATGTTCCTAGTAATCGTACTGGTAACGTTCTTTGGTCGTAACATCGTCCTAATCTTCGTTGCTATTGGTGCGATTGCTTGGCTAGATATGGCGCGTATTGTACGTGGTCAAACGTTGAGCCTACGTAGTAAAGAGTTCATTGAAGCTGCACACGTATGTGGTGTAAGCAAATGGAAGATCATTACACGTCACATCGTACCGAACGTACTGGGTATCGTAGCGGTTTACTCTACGTTGCTTATTCCAAGCATGATCCTTACAGAATCATTCTTATCTTTCCTTGGTCTTGGTGTTCAAGAGCCTATGACAAGCTGGGGCGCATTGCTTCAAGAAGGTTCGCAAACAATGGAAGTTGCAATCTGGCAATTGACATTCCCTGCGGCATTCATGGTAGTTACGCTGTTCTGCTTTAACTACGTAGGTGATGGTCTGCGCGACGCGCTTGATCCAAAAGACAGATAACGAAATAGCAATTAAAAGCTATAAAAGATTAAGGAAGCAATAATGAGCTTATTAGATGTCAAAGATCTGCGCGTCGAATTTACCACACAAGATGGTATCGTAACCGCAGTAAACGACTTGAACTTCTCACTTAACCAAGGCGAAACGCTGGGTATTGTTGGTGAGTCGGGTTCAGGTAAATCACAAACGGTATTTGCACTGATGGGGCTGCTGGCTAAGAACGGCATCATCTCAGGCAGTGCAAAGTTTGAAGGCAATGAAATTCTCAACCTGCCTGAAAAAGCACTGAACAAGGTTCGTGCTGAACAGATCGCGATGATCTTCCAAGATCCAATGACCTCACTGAACCCTTACATGAAAGTAAGTGATCAGCTGATGGAAGTACTTATGCTGCATAAAGGCATGGGTAAAGCAGAAGCGTTTGAAGAATCAGTACGCATGCTTGAAGCGGTGAAAATCCCTGAAGCACGCAAGCGTATCACTATGTACCCGCACGAGTTTTCGGGCGGTATGCGTCAGCGTGTGATGATCGCAATGGCACTGCTGTGTCGTCCTAAATTGCTTATCGCTGATGAACCAACAACGGCACTGGATGTAACCATTCAAGCGCAAATCATGGAATTGCTGAACGAACTAAAAGATGAGTTCAATACAGCAATCATTATGATCACCCATGACTTGGGTGTTGTTGCTGGTTCTTGTGACAAAGTACTTGTGATGTACGCGGGTCGTACAATGGAGTACGGCACGGTTGATGAAATCTTCTACGAGCCAAGCCACCCATATGCGGAAGGCCTGCTTAAAGCGATTCCTCGTTTGGATACCGAAGGTGAAATTCTACCGACGATTCCAGGTAACCCACCTAACTTACTTCGCCTACCAACAGGTTGTCCTTACCAAGACCGTTGTCACCGTGTAATGGACCGTTGTAAGCAAGAAGCACCGATTTTGCAGCCATTTGCTAAAGACCGTCAGCGTGCTTGTTTTTCTGATTGGGAGACTTGGACAAAATGAGTAAAGAATTACTATTAGATATTAAAGACCTGAAAGTTCACTTTAGCATTGCAGCTAAGTCTGCTTGGCCTTGGGCAAAACCATCAAACCTTAAAGCGGTTGATGGTGTTGATGTTCACCTTTACGAAGGCGAAACGCTCGGCGTAGTAGGTGAGTCTGGCTGTGGTAAGTCAACTTTTGCCCGCGCGATTATCGGCTTGGTTGAAGCGACCGAAGGTCAAGTGATGTGGTTAGGTCAAGACCTAACTAAGATGCAGGAAGTGAAGCGTCGTGAGACTCGTAAAGAGATTCAGATGATCTTCCAAGACCCGCTAGCGTCGCTTAACCCCCGTATGTCAGTAGGCGATATCATTGCTGAGCCTCTAGAGACTTTCTTCCCTGAACTTTCTAAACAAGAAGTAAAGGACAGAGTTAAAGAGATGATGGCAAAGGTTGGTCTACTACCAAACGTAATCAACCGTTACCCACATGAATTCTCTGGTGGTCAGTGTCAGCGTATTGGTATTGCACGTGCGCTTATCTTGAAACCTAAGATGATCATCTGTGATGAACCTGTTTCTGCACTGGATGTATCTATCCAAGCTCAAGTAGTTAACCTTCTGAAAGAGCTACAGAAAGAACTTGGTTTGTCTTTGGTATTCATCGCGCACGATTTGTCAGTGGTTAAACACATCTCTGACCGTGTATTGGTGATGTACCTAGGTAACGCGGTAGAGCTTGGTGAATCAGATGCATTGTTCTCTGATCCTAAGCACCCATACACCAAAGCGTTGATGTCTGCAGTTCCAATTCCAGACCCACGCTTAGAGCGCAGCAAAACCATTCAGATGTTGGAAGGTGATCTCCCATCGCCAATCAATCCGCCATCAGGTTGTGTGTTCCGTACTCGTTGCCCACAAGCAACAGAGGCGTGTGCGCAAACTAAGCCAACTATCCAAGGCGATGACGTACACGCAGTATCTTGCTTGCACGTGCAAGTCTAGAGCCTATTTAAACCGGTTCAGCCTGTGACAGGCTTAAGCGCAACTTGTTTATGAGTTGCGCTTTTTTTGTATCTAAAGATCCATATTAAATAAGCTTCATCAAATAATTCGAACAACTAAGCCAACTTCTTCTAGTTTTGAAAAAGTTGGCTTTTTTTATACTAAAGAAAAGCTTGGATGACAGAGGTTTGGATATGGGTAAGTTAGTTGAAGGTGTTTGGCACGATGTGTGGTACGACACCAAAGAAAGCGGTGGTAAGTTCGTTCGTGAAGATGCGGGCTTTCGTCACTGGGTAGAGAATAAACCGGGCGCGCAGTTTGAGCCGGAAAGCGGCCGTTACCATCTATACGTATCGTTAGCTTGCCCTTGGGCGCACAGAACCCTTATCTTCCGCGAGCTGAAAGACCTAACCGATCACATTGACGTGACAGTCGTTTGCCCAGACATGATGAGTGAAGGTTGGCAAATGGGGTTACCTGAACCTCTGTTTGGTCATACCCGAATGCACCAAATCTACACTCAAGCCAAACCGGACTATTCAGGTCGAGTAACGGTGCCTGTGTTGTGGGATAAGAAAACCAACACCATTGTGAGTAACGAGTCGTCTGAAATCATTCGCATGTTTAACTCAGAGTTTAATGAGCTAACGGGTAACACCGATGATTACTACCCGTGGGAGTTGTCCAAGAAGATTGATGAGTGGAATGATTATATCGACCCAAACATCAACAACGGCGTTTATCGTACTGGCTTTGCGACAACACAAGAAGCCTACGAAGAAGCTTATGACGCCTTGTTTGAAGCCCTAGACAAAGTAGACGCTCACCTTAGCGAACATCGCTATTTAGCGGGTAACGAGATTACAGAAGCGGATTGGCGCTTGTTCACTACTCTGGTTCGATTTGACGCGGTTTATGTTGGGCACTTTAAGTGTAATAAGCAGCGAATTGCTGACTACCCACATATTCAAGGTTACTTAAAAGAGTTGTACCAAATAAAGGGTATTAAAGAGACGACCGATTTCTATCATATCAAGCGTCACTACTACTACAGTCACACTGGTATCAATCCGACTCAAGTTGTACCCAAAGGACCAGAGCTAGACTTAGAATCACCACATGGTCGAGGCTAGGCTTACCAAGTAGTTCCTTTACTCCAGACATAAAAAAACCCTAGATAAACATCTAGGGTTTTTGCTTTTTACAAAAGAAAAATTAGTTAATTACTTTTTCTTCAGCTTGTGCAGCTTGGTCTGCTTGGATAGCCGTTAGAGCTACTGTGTAAACGATATCGTCTACTAGAGCGCCACGAGACAAGTCATTTACTGGCTTGCGCATACCTTGAAGCATTGGACCGATAGATACTAGATCTGCTGAACGCTGTACAGCTTTGTAAGTCGTGTTACCCGTGTTTAAGTCTGGGAATACGAATACTGTCGCTTTACCTGCAACTGGAGAGTTAGGCGCTTTAGAAGCGGCTACGTTTTCCATGATTGCTGCATCGTACTGTAGAGGACCGTCGATCACTAGATCAGGACGCTTCTCTTGAGCAAGTTTCGTTGCTTCACGTACTTTATCTACGTCTGCACCCTTACCAGATTCACCAGTAGAGTAAGAGATCATAGCAACGCGTGGGTCGATACCGAATGCCGCAGCAGAATCTGCAGATTGGATAGCGATTTCAGCAAGCTGTTCAGCTGTTGGATCTGGGTTGATCGCACAGTCACCGTATACAAGAACTTGATCAGGCAGAAGCATGAAGAAGATCGAAGATACGATAGAAGCATCAGGAGCAGTCTTGATGATCTGGAACGGAGGAACGATAGTGTTCGCCGTTGTGTGAACAGCACCAGAAACTAGGCCGTCAACTTCGCCAGCTTCAAGCATCATAGTACCTAGGAATACTGAATCTTCTAGCTTCTCACGAGCAACAACTTCAGTCATACCTTTAGCGCCACGAAGTTCTACTAGACGAGCTACGTAGTTTTCGCGAACTGATGCAGAATCGATGATCTCAACGCCAGCGCCAAGCTCAACACCTTGCTGCGCTGCAACGCGACGGATTTCTTCAGGGTTACCTAGAAGTACACACGTTGCGATACCGCGCTCAGCACAGATAGCCGCAGCTTTAACTGTACGTGGCTCATCACCTTCAGGAAGAACGATGCGCTTAGCCGCTTTACGAGCAAATTCAGTTAGCTGGTAACGGAATGCTGGTGGGCTTAGACGACGGATGCCTTGAGTACCTTCAGATAGAGAATCAATCCAAGGGCCATCAATGTGGCTTGCAACGTGATCGTTAACGAACTCGATACGCTCTTTATCGTCTGCAGGAACTTCTAGGTTGAAGCTCTGTAGGTTTAGAGATGTCTGCCAAGTGTTACCTTGAGCCTTGAAGATCGGTAGACCTGAAGCGAATGCTGGTGCACAAAGGTTAGCAATGCTTTCTGGAATGTCGTAACCGCCAGTAAGCAGGATTGCGCCAATCTCAACACCGTTTTTCGCAGCAAGAGCCGCAGCAACGATAACGTCAGGACGGTCTGCAGAAGTTACTAGCAGTGAGCCTGGTTTGAAGTGCTCAATCATGTGCGGTAGAGAACGTGCACAGAAAGTGATGCTCTTAATACGACGAGTTGAGATTTCACCTTCGTTAACGATTTCAGCGTTAAGGTGCTTAGCCATATCAACCGCACGAGTTGCGATTAGATCGATGCTCCATGGCACGCAGCCAAGAACACGGATAGGGCTAGAGTTGAAGATTTGCATTACTTCAAGGTTCGCTTGCTGAGCGCTGTCTGCATCATCAAAGATTTCAGATAGGTCAGGGCGAGTACGGCCAGCCTCATCAACAGGAGCGTTAAGCTTGTTGATGATTACGCCTTTGATGTTTTTGTTCTTAGTACCGCCGAAGTTAGAACATGCTACTTCTATACGCTCTTTAAGCTGCGTAGGGTTGTCAGTACCAGGAGTCGCAACGAATACGATCTCCGCGCCAAGTGTTTTTGCGATTTCCGCGTTCACTTGGTTAGCAAATGGGTGCTTACGAGTAGGTACTAGACCTTCGATTAGCGTAACTTCTGCGTCTTTGTTGATCTTGTTGTATTGCTCAACAACAGACTCAAGAAGCTCGTCCATTTTTTCGCTACCGATCAAAGCTTCAGCTTTAGTCATTGCGATTGGCTCACCAATCTTAATGTCGCTGTTTGCGCTGATGATAGTAGACGTTAGATCTGGTTGGTTACCACCGCTGCGAGGCTGAGCGATTGGCTTGTAGAAAGAAACACTTACGCCCTTACGCTCCATAGCGCGAAGAACACCCATGCTAACACTAGTAAGACCAACACCAGCGCTTGTAGGGATAAGCATAATAGTACGTGACATTGACGAACACCTTTGACTATTGGAAATAAAAAAAGCTCAACTGCTATTCCCACCGATATTTAAATTGGGGTAGGAATAGAAGTTGAGCCCCATTTTCTTGATATGAAAAACTGACTAGCTTCGAATGAAGCTAGTCAGGAAAATCAATTAAAGACCTGCTAGTTTCGCAGTGTCTTCAGCAATTACTAGCTCTTCGTTAGTAGAGATAACCATTGCAGGGATACGGCTGTTAGCTGTAGTGATAGTACCTTCGCCGCCGAAACGAGCTTTAAGGTTAGCTTCACCGTCAACTTCGATACCGAAGATGCCTAGGCGGTTAAGAACCATTTCACGGATTGGGCCTGAGTTCTCGCCGATGCCGCCAGTGAAAGTGATTGCGTCTAGACGACCTTCTAGAGTTGCAGTGTAACCAGCTACGTACTTAGCTAGACGGTGACAGAACACGTCCATTGCACGAGTTGCTTCTTCTTTCTCACCGTAGTTGTCTTCAACGAAACGACAGTCAGAAGTCACTTCAGTTAGACCAGCAAGACCAGACTCTTTAGTTAGCATGTTGTTGATTTCTTCAACAGAGTAACCAAGTGCGTCGTGTAGGTGGAAGATGATTGCAGGGTCTAGGTCACCACAACGAGTACCCATTACAAGACCTTCAAGAGGAGTAAGACCCATAGAAGTGTCTACAGATTTACCGTTCTTGATTGCACATACAGAAGCGCCGTTACCTAGGTGACAGTTGATGATGTTAACTTCTTCAACTGGCTTGTTTAGTAGGCCTGCAACTTCACGAGTGATGAATAGGTGAGAAGTACCGTGCATGCCGTAACGACGGATGCCGTGCTCTTTGTACAGGTTGTACGGTAGAGCGTATAGGTAAGACTCAGAAGGCATTGTTTGGTGGAACGCAGTGTCAAAAACAGCAACGTTTTGTAGACCAGGGAAGTTCTGTTGAGCCGCTTCGATACCGATAAGGTGAGCAGGGTTGTGAAGAGGTGCGAAAGTCGCAGCGTCTTGAATACCCTTAAGAACTTCATCAGTGATAAGTGCAGAAGAAGTGAACTGCTCGCCACCGTGTACGATACGGTGACCGATAGCGCCAAGGTTAGCTTTAAGCTCAGGCTTAGAAGCAAGAATAGTTTCTACCATGAAAGATAGTGCTTCTACGTGAGCTGCGCCCGCGCCTAGTTGTGCTTCATGCTTGCCATCAAGTTTCCACTTCATACGAGCTTCTGGAAGACCTAGACACTCAGCAAGACCAGTTAGGTGCTCTGCACCTGTTTCTGCATCAACAACAGCGAATTTAAGAGAAGAACTACCACAGTTTAAAACTAAAACTAGCTTAGACATTAATGACTACCTGTTTATTTTTCTGATCGAAATCAGTTAAGGATGAAAATTAATCTCAAGAATAGTCGAAGCACATAGGCTTGCGTACTAACCTTGGTCAAAAAAACGTTAATTTCCGTATAAAGTGAAAGCGCTCTTTATCAAAAAGAGGCTTGTGCATTCCTTGCAGAAGTCTTCTCAAAGTTGCTTAAATTGTAAATAAGGGCAACAATGAGATTGAGGTCTGCAAATAATAGCGATATTGTGCAAATATAACAAAAAAATTTGAAAGAATATTATTTCTCGTCAAATTTTTGTGTTTTTAGTTGATGATTTCAACTTTTTTTTAATGGGAGACTCATATGAGCAATAGAGTTGGTTTAGCTAGTAGTTTAAAAGATGGCCAAAAGTACATGGATCTCTGGCCCGTCCGAAAAGAGTTAAACGCGATCTTCCCAGAACAACGCATTATTAAAGCGACCCGTTTTGGCGTGAAAGTGATGCCTGCGATTGCCGCTATCAGTGTTCTTACACAAATGGTCTTTAATAATTACCAAGCGATGCCACAGGCTGTGGTTATGGCTTTGTTTGCGATCAGCTTGCCGCTACAAGGTATGTGGTGGTTGGGCAATCGCTCAAATACACAACTTCCGCCGGCGCTAGTATCGTGGTACCGCGAACTGCATGAAAAGATCACTGAAACGGGTTTTGCGTTAGAGCCTATGAAGCCGCGCCCTCGCTATAAAGAATTGGCAATCATTTTAAATCGTGCCTTTCGTCAGTTAGATAAATCCTCAATGGAGCGTTGGTTCTAAAGAATCCCAGCTCTCCCTCTTGTCTGAGAACAACTATTCATCTTCTATAGCTTGTTCTCAGATTTGCTCCTCTTTTTGTTACCTCGCTTACTTTCCGTTTAGCTTACCTGTCCTTATTCACTTGGTTTCTTACCTTCCTCCGAAGTCAATATAGCCTTTCTCACATAACTCGAGCCTTGTTGTATTTTTGTTAAATATCACTTCAAGTTATCAATGGTTACTGGTAATAATGTCAATAGTGATTTTGATGTTGTTCTCTTTGAGCGAGTAATGACGGGTAGAGCTTGATTCAGGGAGCGATAATGAGTTCTGTAAGAAAGGTATTGGCAGCGGTTTTAAGTTGCTTGATGTTGCTATGGACTGGCAATGCAATGGCAAACGTTGCCAAAGTGTCGGTTTCACAAGTTGTTGACCATCCAGATCTGAATGCGACACGTTTAGGGCTTCTTGAAGGATTGAGAGCCAATGGTTATGAACCCGGTAAGAACTTAGAATTCTCCTATGAAATGGCGAATGGTAACCCGGCTCAGGCAGCCAAGATTGCCAGAGAGCTCGTCAGTGAAAATCCACATGTACTTGTTGGTATCGCGACACCGACTTCACAAGCCTTAGTGTCGGCGACTCGCTCGATTCCTATCGTGTTTACCGCGGTTACGGATCCTATCGGCGCTAGGCTCGTTAAACAATTAGAAAAGCCGGGGCGTAATGTCACGGGGCTTTCTGACTTATCTCCGATCACTCAGCATGTGTCATTAATCAAAGAACTACTCCCTGAAGCTAATTCAATCGGTGTAGTTTACAACCCAGCAGAAGCAAATGCCGTTGCGTTAGTTGGGTTATTGAGAAAGGCAACTCGAGATTTCGGTTATACACTTCACACCGAAAAAGCGCTGACTGTTGACGATGTCGAAGCAAAAGCAGAATCCATTGCTAAGAAGTCCGATGTTATCTATGCCTTGACCGATAATACGGTTGCAAGCGGCATGGAGGGTCTTATCAAAGCGGCTAACCATGCAGATACGCCAGTCGTCGCAGGCGCCACATCTTATGTCGGAAAGGGAGCGATTGCTGGTTTAGGTCTAGATTATTATGATGTTGGGGTTCAGACCGCGGATTATGTCGCAGCCATTCTGGAAGGACAGAAGCCCGGGAAGTTGAGTGTCAAAACTGCGCAGAGCTCTCAGCTGGTGGTCAACCTAGATGCTGCTCGTGAGCTTGGCGTGACAGTGCCTCAATCTGTGATTGAGCGTGCGGTCATTAGCCGGTGAATTGAGTTTGGTGTTAGGTGAGCTAATAGGCCATAAGTCATATTATTAACAGCATTGAAATGGGCTCAGATAACAAACTCACCTGCTCTATATGTTGGCGCTTCTCTATTTTATTCATTTGTAAGCGGTTATTTGACCGTTAGGTGTGTCGTTAATATCAATTTACATTATTTTACGTCGAGCGAATTGCCGATTAATGTAATAATATTAATGGGGAAAATGAAAATAGCTGAACGCTAAGAGCACATTATATGAAAGTAAATAGGCACTTTAGCCTAACCTTTGTTTTCGGGTTTCCCGCTGTGATCGCCGCGATGTTACTTGGCCTAATAGGAAAGAATCATTTTGACGCGGTAGAAAAAGATATCAGTAGTGAGTTTCATCGTATTGAAGATGTGTTCAAAAGAACCACAAAAGTGGCGACAGCCCTAGACTACAGCTTCTCCAACTATTATAAATCAGGAAACCCTCTCTTTCTTGATCACAACAAACATGTTGTGGATGGTCTTTGCCAAATCTGGCCTATTGATGTATTGCTACTTGCCGACGGTAAAACCTCAGACATTCCCTCTGTCGATATCGACTATATGCTAATCGGTCAAGAGTCTCTTTGTTCTGAAAGCAGTGATAGTTATAAGAGCGCGTCAGAAAAAATAGCGTTAGCTCCTATTCTTTCATTTTTATCCCAGCTTGATGAATACCATGCCGGCGTGCACTTTATTGATACGAGCGGCTATGTGATCTCTTCACCTGAAGGTTTTGCCAAAGGGCTGAGCAAAGAGTTACTCTCGACCATAAAGAGTCGTCCTTATTGGCAGAAAACAGCCAACAACCCTGACCAACTCACCCTTTCAGGCCCTGGTTATCGTTTTGATTCCCTTGACCGTATAATCAGTATGACGATCCCTGTATTCCATAAAGGCGTTCACCAAGGGATGCTGTCGGTGGATATTAATGCTGACAAGCTGCTCGCAAACTCGAATGAGCATCTTGCAGGTCGGATCGATATCATTGATACCACTTTAGCGACTCCGGTAGATTCTGCTGCTTTTTATCACGAGATCAAACTGGATGGTGTCTCGTCTCACCATGCGATGTATTACAAATTAGACATCGCGAAAGAGGTTGAGCACTTTTTCGTCTACGAGAAAGACAGCCTTATTGTTGCCATCATTGTGTATCTGTTCTCAGTAACCATCTTCTTCTACGTCAATTCCAATATTGAACGTGGTTACTTCAAAGATCTCGCAGCCAAAGACCCTATGACAGGGTTATTGAATCGTCGTGGCTTAGAAGCGTTCTGGCGCAGTGTAGAGCACGATCAACTGTTTGCATTAACCGTCTTCGATATTGATGATTTTAAGTCAATTAACGACACCTACGGCCACGATAAGGGGGATGATGTGATTCGTTATATGTCGCGTCAGATCAGCAACAGTATTCGAAGCAGTGACGTTGCAGCACGGTTTGGCGGTGAAGAGTTTGTCGTTTATATGAAAGGCGAAGATCGTGAAACTTTGATGAGAACATTAGAGCGAGTGAAGAATGCGATTTGTTCCACTTCAGCCGACATTATTCCAAATGGATTTACGGTGTCTGGCGGTGTCTGCATTGTTGAAACTGAGCAAAGTAAACTTAACTTCGATGAGATATTTAAGTACGCCGATGAAAAGCTGTACGTGGCTAAGACGACGGGTAAAGACCGTCTTGAATTTTAACCACGTTATTGAATCGATGCTTTGTATGAAAATGAAAATGAAAATGAAAGAGGGAAGAGCGAACGTGTCTACCAAGCAAAGCTTATTTGCACCGGTAAACACGTTTTTAGCGTTGGGTATTTAACCCTAAACATAATCTTAAACAGGTTGGCGGCGTTCTTCTTGATAACGCTGAAGGCGTTCTACAATCGGTGGCGCCTTTTTGAAAGTACGAATTTCTTTAAACAGTTCGTTCGCTTCAGGGTAGCCTTTACTTAGATAAACAAACCACTGCTTCACTCTATTGGGGTAGTACATGCCTTTGTCCCCTTTAATTTGAAACTCTGAATAGCGCAGCAAAAGTTCAATGACTTTATCCCACGGCATTTTCTGGTGGTTGTGCTTAACGACGTTACCAAGGTTTGGAATATTGAAAGCACCACGGCAGACCATTAATGAATCGACGCCTGTTGCTTCTATGCAATCTTGACCATCTTGATAGTTCCAGATCTCCCCATTAGCAATCAACGGCAGAGATGTTTTTTCTCTTATTTGATTGATGAAGTCCCATTTGATTTCGCTGGCTTTATAGCCGCCAACTTTGGTTCTTGCATGCACGGTGAGTTCGTCAGCTTTGGCTTGTTCGATGGCATCGACGATTTCAAAGCACTCTTCCGGATGCTCCCAACCTAATCGAATCTTTGCGGACACAGGAATGTGTGCCGGTACCGCTTCTCGACAGGCGTTCACCACTTGATAGATGAGCTCTGGCTCTTTTAGCAATGAAGCGCCACCATTACTTTTGTTGACCGCTTTTGCTGGGCAACCAAAATTAAGATCGATCCCTTTCGCGCCTAAGCTAGCAGCTTGAAAAGCATTCTCGGCCATCCAATTTGGGTGTTGCCCTAGAAGTTGGAGATGGATTGGCACACCAGCCATGGTCTGAGAGCCTTGATGTAGCTCAGGGCAAATACGGTGGAACACATGCGGGGGAAGAAGTTGATCTACGACGCGCACAAACTCTGTCACACAGAGATCGTAATCATTAATCTCTGTGAGAATTTCACGCATTAGGTGGTCTAGAACGCCCTCCATAGGGCCAAGTATTACGCGCATGTTGCTTTACCAAAACTGAATGAACCGAAAAATTCGAGGCGTGATTGTACGGTGTGCTTACAGAATTGTCACTATGAGTGTGGTGCATGTCTTAATGATGGTTTCGTCTCTTAATAGCGACATCTTTGGGAGGATGGCGTTATAATATCGAAAATGCCCAATATCCAGAGCTTTCATGACATATCAATTATTAAGCCTACCAGAATCAATCACTGACATTACTCCGCAGTTTATGGAAGGTGCAATCCTTGCCTCTAACTTAGCGACCAAACCACTCGATCCAGAAGAGTGGCTGGTTATCGTTGCGCCTGAAGCGGGTAAAGAGCTGGTAACAACGGTGACAGAACAGATTAATCGTCAGCACAACCTGATTCAGCGTAATGAATACCTATTAACAGACGTACTGGCTGAAGGTGACTTTAACGAACAGTTCGCTGATTTTTCTGAAGGCTTCATGATGGTTTGGCCAACAGTGGAAGAGCAGTGGCAGAGCGTGACAGTCGCGGATGGTACTCTGCGCATGTTGCAAGCGCTCTTAACCACCTTGATGCTTGCGATTGATGAAGAGCAAACTCAACAACAAATGATCGCTGCAGGGCTTACTAACCCACCATCGCTTGCCGATTTAGTGGGTCAAGTCGATCTGATGATCTCAGAAGTGGCAATGGCAGCGGATGAAGCTATGTTGGGCAATAAGTCCCAGAGCGTGAACCCGTTTAAAGACATTGGTCGAAACGACCTTTGCCCTTGTGAAAGCGGCAAGAAGTTTAAACAATGCTGCGGTAAAAGCAGCTAATCACGGCTTGTTGAGCAACTTAGTTTGTGTGAATAACAGACTCTCTTAATATGTTCAAAAGCTTAAGTAATAAAAAAGTCGACCTCGTGGTCGACTTTTTTGTTGTCCAAGTGTCAACGGCTTACTGCAAGTCCTTTTTCGACTTCACAAATTGAGAAATAACCACAATACCGAAAGCAACCAAGTTACCTGCAAAGATAATTACTAGCCACTGAGGCATAGAAAGATCGAAGAACTGCCACACAACCTTGCTACAATCGCCGTAAGCCTCAAACATCCACGGAGCCCATTGGTTTAAAGGCGCCCAGCTAGGGAAGGTTACGAATAAGTCGCAGGTTGCGAAAGGGGACGGATTGAACTGGTAATCGACGTGCTCTAAAGCAAGCATCAAACCTTTGTATGCGCCAAATCCCCAGCTAGCAAGGCCTAACCAGCGTGATATTGGGTTATTCGGGGCAATCGCACCAATCATGGCGGCAACACCGATAGCGAGCATAGCAACGCGCTCATAGATACACATCACGCAAGGACCAAGCATCATCACGTGTTGGAAGAAGAGAGCGCACGCTTCAAAAAAGACAATAAAAGCCAGCAGTAAAAGCCAAGATAAACGTCCCTTAGAGAAGTCTTTGATCATTGCTAAAAAGTTCACGAATTGAATCCTGTCTATAAAATAAAAAAGCCCTGATTACTCAGAGCTTTTTATCTTGGATAAGTTTCCTAATCAACTAATATTTTTGATTAGCTAGGGCGTGTTGACCTTTCGCGATTAAATTTTGTTCGAGATAAAAGCGTTTTAATCGCGGCGAGGGGGAAGTAGCCTAGTCATTCTAAGCAAATCCCCCTCAACAAAGAGTAAAACGCTTTTTGCGGGGGCGCCCAGCTCGAACCCTTCGGGCAGTGTTTGCTGGTCATTTCTACTACGTTATCGGCTTCTCATGTAGGCTAGCTACACATCAAAGCCTCTGCCTTGTATAAATACCCAGCAACTCGCTGCAAAAATCAGCTCGAAAGGTCAACACGCCCTCGACACACTTATTGTGGTTTGCGACACAATGTTTAGCTTAATGACCACCAGAGATAACTGGAGCAACGACTTCACCAGTGCGTTGAATGATCCAACCTGCATCATAGAACCATGCTGTTATTGGCTCTACGAAGAACACAATGCCTGCTAGGCCAACCAGTGCCAATACGATGGTGTATGGCAACGCCATGATAACCATGCGACCGTAAGACAATCTAATTAACGGAGCAAGTGCTGATGTTAATAGGAATAGGAATGCAGCCTGGCCGTTTGGCGTTGCAACAGAAGGTAGGTTAGTACCAGTGTTGATAGCAACAGCAAGTAGGTCGAACTGATCACGAGTGATGATGCCTTCAACCAGTGCAGTTTTCACTTCGTTAATGTAAACCGTACCGACGAACACGTTATCTGAAACCATCGATAAAATACCGTTGGCAATATAGAAGAGTGCGAGCTGTGCGCCTTTATCTTCAACGTGAAGTACTGCATCGATGACTGGCTTAAATAGAGCTTGGTCGATGATCACAGCAACAACAGCGAAGAAAACGGCAAGAAGTGCAGTAAATGGCAGCGCTTCTTCAAAGGCTTTACCCATAGAGTGTTCTTCAATAACACCCGTAAATGCTGTAGCTAAGATGATCACAGACAGGCCAATCAAACCTACTTCAGCAACGTGAAGTGCAAGGCCGACGATAAGCCAAACTGCGATTGCACTTTGAACCCATAGTTTTGCTACGTCTTGCTTTGTGCGGTTTGCACGTTCTTTGTTGTCAAACTCAACTAAGATTTGGCGAACATTCATTGGTAGTTGAGCACCGTAACCAAACACTTTGAATTTCTCGACAAGTGCACAAGTTAAAATACCGCAGAAGAAAACAGGTAGTGTTACTGGCAGCATACGGATGATAAATTCACCGAACTCCCAACCTGCTTGCTTAGCAATTACCAAGTTTTGTGGTTCACCTACCATGGTCATTACACCACCCAGTGCTGTACCCACACCAGCGTGCATTAGCAGTGAACGTAGGAAAGCACGGTAGTTTTCTAGGTCATCACGAGTTAGCTCTGAGATCTCTTCATCATGAGTATGATCGTGCGAAGACGTTGTGCCCTTGCCTGATGCAACCTTGTGGTAGATAGAGTAGAAGCCGACCGCAACGCTAATAACTACGGCGATTACTGTTAGTGCATCTAGGAATGCTGATAAGAAAGCGGCAGCAACACAGAAGGCAACGGAGAGTAAAATTTTAGATTGGATGCCAAGCAAGATCTTCGTGAAAATGAACAAAAGCAGTTCTTTCATGAAGTAAATGCCAGCAACCATGAATACGAGCAAGAGTAATACAGGAAGGTTTGCTTGCAGCTCGTGATAAACCATTTCTGGTTTGGTCATGCCAATGGCGACTGCTTGAATAGCTAATAGACCACCCGGTTGAAGTGGGTAGCATTTGAGAGCCATAGCTAGAGTGAAAATAAACTCAACCACCAATAGCCAGCCCGCAACAAATGGGTCAACTAGGAAGAAAACAAACGGGTTGATGATTAAAAAGGAAATGATGGCAAGTTTATACCAATCAGGAGCTTTACCAAGGAAGTTCTTGATAAAAGCGTTTCCGAGAGACATCGGCATGTTAATACTCTTTTATGTTGATTATGAATAGACAAGCAATACAACATTTTGAGAATCGAGCTATAGAAATTGTTAAAAACTATGACTAACAGTGACTTAGAAAAACTACATTCCATGTAATGTTCTGTGGTCTTGCCAAGTCACTCCCTTAGAAACTCAAGCACTGCTTATTTTTGAGCGCAACTTTACTCTTAGATAACATTTAGTCAACAGGAAAAGCCCTGTAGCCCTAAAAATACCTCTTTTTTGTTGAGAAACGCGATCAAAGTAGCGCAAGCATACCACTTAAAATGTGATAAAAACCGACTAGAATCAATATTTCAGCGAAATGATTGAAAATTACAGAATAACGACGGCTTATATATGATTATTACAACTTAATATTGCAAATTAATAGCTTTAAAAATATGACCAATACCATTGATTTTAAAGAAAAATTGTTGTGTTAACGGTTTGTTTAAATGGTGGTTTAGAGTCGCTTGCTTTACAAACCTGAGGTGCAAACGTGTGCTGAACTTTAGAGTTATAACTCTAACGGTGTTTAGGGTGAGTAAAATTTTTGAGGGTGTTTCCGCTAGGTGTGAACTAGTGGTATGATGAGTAAATTAGAACAGAATAATTAAATTGGATTGAAGTGTAGATGGTCATTAAGGCGAAGAGCCCGGCAGGATTTGCAGAGAAGTATATCATTGAAAGTATTTGGAATGGCCGTTTCCCTCCAGGTTCTATCTTGCCCGCAGAGCGTGAGCTTTCTGAGCTGATTGGTGTTACACGTACTACGCTTCGTGAAGTACTACAACGTCTTGCTCGTGATGGTTGGTTGACAATCCAACATGGCAAACCAACTAAAGTTAACCAGTTTATGGAAACCTCAGGTCTTCATATCCTTGATACGCTAATGACGTTGGACGTTGATAACGCAAGCAAAATGGTAGAAGACCTGCTTGCTGCTCGTACTAATATCAGCCCTATCTTTATGCGTTATGCATTCAAAGCAAACAAAGAAGCTTCAGAGCGTACTATCAGTAACGTGATTGAATCTTGTGAAGCGCTACTTGCGGCACCAACTTGGGATGAGTTCCTAGAATCGTCGCCATACGCTGACAAGATCAAACAAGCGGTAAAAGAAGATTCAGAAAAAGATGAAGCGAAACGTCAGACGATCTTAATCGCGAAGACTTTCAACTTCTATGATTACATGCTTTTCCAACGTTTGGCATTCCACTCAGGCAACCAGATTTACGGCCTGATCTTTAACGGTGTGCGTAAACTTTATGACCGTATCGGTAGCTACTACTTCTCTAACCCAGAAGCACGACGTTTAGCGATGGACTTTTATAAAGAGTTGTTCATTATCTGTGAAAGTGGCGAGCGCGAAACTTTGCCATTAGTGATTCGTAACTACGGTATCGCAAGTGCACAAGTTTGGAATGAAATGAAAACGACATTGCCGACGAACTTCACTGAAGACGACAGCTAAGCCATAGGTTTACTATTGTTGTTCCTGTTTAGTCAGTGACGTAAAGAAAACGAAAAAGCGGCGAGATAATTCAATTATCTCGCCGCTTTTTATTTATCTGTCGTTACTAGAAAATTATCAGTGGGTCAGTTACTTACCTATGACGAGTAATTTATCTATGTGTAGCAACTTAAAATTTATCTAGGAGTAGTAACTTAACCCGTAAACTCTTCTGAGTCTGGACGGTTGGTAAATTGCACACCGTTTAGAAAATCGCAAAGTAGTTGGTCTTCACACACTTTGTAGTTTTTGTTTTCTGGCTTGCGGAAGTAAGCGCCGATTTCGTACTTGCTCAAGCTAATGCCAACCACTTCTAGTACGTCCAAAACATCTTCTGCTTTCATGTTCAATGCGATACGAAGCTTCATGAAGATCATGTTGTTCGTCAGTGCAACTTCAGGTTTAGGTTGCTCGCCTTCTTTTTTGCCACGCTTAAGGTTGATGAAACCATTTAGGAATACCGCTAACTCTTTATCTTTCATCTTAGAGCATGACTTGTCGTTGTCATCTTTTAGCCAGTTAATCACTTGGTCATGAGCAACAGTCACATCAGCTTGTTCGATAGCTTTGATGATTTGTGCATTTTTAAGGTTTAGTGCGTGTTGAATACGACGCAAGATTTCGTTGTTAGTCACTGGGGATTCCTAAAAAGGGTTTTAGAGTAAAGAGGTGTTGGTTTAGCCTATTTTTGTCGACGAACCAATTTCTACTCTACATAGCATAGTTGACGGCGACTCTAACAGAGAACGCTAATTTTCGGTAGATATAAAAAATCCCCAATGCTGATTAACTCTTTCAAGTCAAAAATGCATTAGGGATTTAGTGATGGGTGCTTGTTATCTGACTGGAGTCAGAATTACATTACACGCATACCAGGTTGAGCACCTTCGTGTGGCTCAAGGATCCATAGGTCGCTGCCGCCAGGGCCCGCTGCTAGGATCATGCCTTCAGACATACCAAACTTCATCTTACGAGGTTTTAGGTTTGCTACCATTACAGTTAGCTTGCCTTCTAGCTCTTCAGGTTTGTATGCTGATTTGATACCAGAGAATACTTGGCGAGTCTCACCACCGATGTCTAGTTGGAACTTCAGTAGTTTGTTCGCTTTTGGTACTTCTTCACAAGAGATGATACGAGCGATACGCATGTCTACTGCTGCAAAGGCATCGAACTCAATCTCGTCTGCGATTGGCTCTTTGTCTAGCTCAGTTTGGCTTGCTTGCTCTTTTTCAGCTTCTGCTTTTTCTTTCGCTGCTGCTTCAGCGGCTGCATCTTCTTTAGAAGACTCAACCATTGCTTCCACTTTCTTAGGGTCAATGCGGTTGAATAGCGCTTTGAACTTAGTGATCTCGTGATCAGTTAGCGGAGTAGCAATCGCTTCCCACGTTAGCTCTTCGTTTAGGAAAGCTTCAGTGCGAGCTGCAAGCTCTGGCATCACTGGTTTCAGGTAAGCCATCAGTACGCGGAATAGGTTAATACCTACAGAAGAAACTTGTTGAAGCTCAGCTTCTTTGCCTTCTTCTTTTGCAAGAACCCAAGGCGCTTTTTCGTCGATGTACTGGTTAGCTTTATCCGCTAGTGCAGTGATTTCTCGGATAGCACGGCTGAATTCACGAGTTTCGTATAGTTCACCGATACGCTCAGCAGCAGCAACGAATTCGTTGTATAGCTCAGGCTCTGCAAATTCAGCAGCTAGCTTGCCTTCAAAACGCTTAGTAATGAAGCCAGCGTTACGAGAAGCTAGGTTAACAATCTTGTTTACTACGTCAGCGTTTACACGTTGGGTGAAGTCTTCAAGGTTAAGATCTAAGTCATCGATGCGGCTGTTTAGTTTCGCAGCGTAGTAGTAACGTAGACACTCAGGGTCTAGGTGGTTTAGGTACGTGCTTGCTTTGATGAATGTGCCTTTCGACTTAGACATCTTCGCACCGTTCACTGTTACGTAGCCGTGTACGAATACGTTGTTTGGCTTACGGAAACCTGCGCCGTCTAGCATTGCTGGCCAGAATAGGCTGTGGAAGTAAACAATGTCTTTACCGATGAAGTGGTAAAGCTCAGTTGTGCTGTCTTTCTTCCAGTATTCATCGAAGTTTAGATCGTCACGTTTGTCACATAGGTTCTTGAAAGAAGCCATGTAGCCAACAGGTGCGTCTAGCCATACGTAGAAGAACTTGTCTTTTTCGCCTGGGATTTCAAAGCCGAAGTAAGGTGCATCACGTGAGATATCCCACTGTTGCAGACCAGACTCAAACCATTCCTGCATTTTGTTTGCAGTTTCATTCTGTAGAGAGCCAGAACGAGTCCACTCTTTAAGCATGCTTTCGAACTGAGGTAGGTCGAAGAAGAAGTGCTCAGAGTCTTTCATTACTGGAGTTGCGCCAGAAACCGCTGATTTAGGGTTAATTAGCTCAGTTGGGCTGTATGTCTCACCACAGTTATCACAGTTATCACCATACTGGTCTTCTGACTTACACTTAGGGCAAGTACCTTTTACGAAGCGGTCTGGTAGGAACATCTCTTTCTCAGGATCGAAAAGCTGAGAAATAGTGCGGCTAGAAATGAAGCCGTTCTTTTTAAGTTCTAAGTAGATGTGAGAAGCCAGTTCACGGTTCTCTTCGCTGTGTGTGCTGTGGTAGTTATCAAAGCTGATATCAAAGCCAGCGAAGTCTTTTTGGTGCTCTTCACTAACAGCAGCGATCATCTCTTCTGGCGTGATACCCATCTGTTGAGCTTTAAGCATAATTGGCGTGCCGTGAGCATCGTCAGCACAGATGAAGTTTACAGTGTTGCCACGTAGACGCTGGTATCGAACCCAGATATCAGCTTGGATATGCTCAAGCATATGGCCAAGGTGAATAGAGCCGTTAGCGTACGGAAGCGCACAAGTTACCAAAAGTTGTCTTGGATCAGTTGCCATACTTAATAATTCGCTTTTTTGATAGGTATAAATTTGAGAGGTAATACTACTTTATAACGTGTGATACGCCAAGGTATCAGACTAAGGATTCCCCTAGTTTTTTAGGGGTTCAGTCTTCATCTCGTGGGTGATAGCATAAATAAAAAAAGGAGTCCCAATGCGTAACTTTACTTCTAAGCAAGATTTCTGTTCATGGTTGAATGAGTTCGAGTCACCAATCCTCATCCCAGAGTGGGCGCTACACCAAAATATTGTATCGGTTGATCCGCGTGGATCATTTGTTATCACCTTACCTTTTGCCGCTAATCAGCTTGCGGTTGAATTGGAACAGTGGATTCACTCTCAGATTGAACAACAGCTTGTTAGCGCTTTTCAGTTTGAAGTGAAGGTGAAGCCGTCTGCGTTAGAAACCACGGTTGCGACACCATTGAAGGGGGTGAAGAACATCATCGCCGTGACATCTGCAAAGGGTGGGGTGGGTAAATCGACCACTTCAGTCAACCTTGCTTTGGCTTTATCTAAGTCTGGTTCAAAAGTGGGTTTGTTGGATGCGGATATCTATGGTCCTTCTGTACCTATGATGCTTGGCCAATTAGATGCGAAACCAGAAGTCCAGAATAACAAGTGGATGATGCCAATCGAAGCGCACGGTATTTTCACTCACTCTATCGGTTATCTTGTGTCGAAAGATGACGCTGCGATTTGGCGCGGTCCAATGGCGGCCAAGGCTTTAGGTCAGCTTGTTAACGAAACCGTATGGCCAGAGTTGGATTATCTAGTTATTGATATGCCACCGGGCACGGGCGATATTCAGCTGACGTTATCGCAACAGATCCCAGTGACCGGGGCTGTAGTGGTGACCACTCCTCAAGATTTGGCGCTAGCGGATGCACGTAAAGGCGTAGCGATGTTTGATAAGGTGAGTGTGCCAGTCGCAGGCTTAGTTGAAAACATGAGCTATCATATTTGTAGTCACTGTGGTGAGAAAGAGCATATCTTTGGTGTTGGTGGTGCCGAAGCTATGTCAGAAGAGTTTTACCTCGATATTTTGGCACAGATCCCTCTTCATATTGATGTGCGAGAAGATATCGATGCAGGTTGCCCGACGGTGATTCGTCGTCCAGATAGTGAACATACACGTCACTACTTAGAGCTTGCAGAGAATGTGGCTGCGAAGATGTTCTGGACCGGCAAGGCGAGACCAGAAGCGATTAACTTTTCTTTGGTTGAATAGCGAAAGATAATCAAAAAGTTGTGTTAATCATGTTGGATTAGATAAATAGCGGTTGGATTTAGGCTGATAGCCATTGGGGTTGTGCAAATAGTTGTAGGCAAGTTATTTGAAAGCAAACGATTGCATTCATTAAATGCATTGATATCATCAATTTGACTGCAATTAGCTAAAATGGCGACTAGAATCTATGTGCTTTAGCCCCTATAATCAGGCGGTTTATCTCTTCCCACCACCAAACCATATCGGGTGCAAAATTAATGTCTGATAATAATCAATGTGTCATCGTAGGTATCGCTGGCGCTTCAGCTTCAGGAAAAAGTCTGATTGCTAGTACAATTTATAATGAATTGCGCGAAAAAGTAGGCGACCATCAAATTGGTGTTATCACGGAAGATTGCTATTACAGCGACCAAAGCCACTTGAGTATGGAAGAGCGTGTTAAAACTAACTACGATCACCCAAATGCACTAGATCATGATCTTTTATGTGAACATCTACAGCAGCTAATGAGTGGCAACGCCGTAGAAGTTCCTGAATACAGCTACACAGAGCACACACGTACTTCTGAAACGACTACACTTACTCCAAAGAAAGTGATCATTTTAGAGGGTATTCTGCTTCTAACAGACCCGCGTCTTCGTAAACTAATGCACGCAAGTGTGTTTATGGATACACCATTAGACATCTGTCTATTACGCCGTGTTAAGCGTGATGTAGAAGAGCGTGGTCGTACAATGGACACTGTACTTAAGCAATACCAAGAAACAGTACGTCCAATGTTCATGCAGTTTATCGAGCCTTCAAAACAACATGCAGACATCATCGTTCCTCGTGGTGGTAAAAACCGTATTGCGATTGATGTGCTAAAAGCGCACATTGCGAAGTTGTTGAAGTCTTAATCGAATAAAATTTTGCCTAAGTGACTCACTTAGCTTTATTTTTTACCGAATCAGTGGCACTTTTATAGTGCCACTTTCTTTTGGAATCTAAGCAAGGAATATGCGGATGAAGAAACTACTCATTTTCATAGCTGTACCAGTGTTTGTTGTCGTTGCAGCAATTCTGGCACTAGTGCTGTTAGTGAATCCCAACCAATTTAAGCCATTAATTGTCGAACAAGCCCAAAAACACACAGGCCTAGAGCTAGTGATCGAGGGTGATATCAGCTGGCAATTCTTCCCATCCATTGGCTTTGAACTTGGTCAAACTGAATTACGCAACCCTGAAGGTTTTAGGCAACCTAACCTATTTAAGGTTGATACCGTTGGCGTTGACGTTTCGGTTACTCCGCTATTTAGCAACCAACTAGAGATCGGCAACATTACTCTAGATGGTGCAGAATTCTATTTAGAAACGCTTAAAGATGGTCGCAAGAACATTGATGCACTAACGCAAGCGTCAGCGCCTCAAGAATCTGAGCCTGCAGCAGGCACAAGTTCTGAATCAGCGCCTGCCCCTCAAGAGCAAACTACCACAGACGCATCGGGTTGGACGATCAACCTTGCAGGCGTAACTGTATCAAACGCATTGTTTGAAATGGACGACAAGCAAGCGGGTTCATTCACTAAGCTATACGATGTGTCTTTGAATCTTTCTGAGTTTGCCGTTGATACATGGACAACCGCGACATTTGCGGCTTCTGGTGAGAACAATCAACAGAAGTTCTCTGCACAAGGCAGTGCAGAATTCAAATTAGCTGAAGGCTTTGCAAGTTACGCACTTCGTAATATCGACTTAAACGCTAAGTTCAATGATCCAGCGACGTCGATTGAGTCAGCAAAAATTGGCTTGAATACGTTTGAGTTCGATAAGGTAAACCAACTGACTTACGCTGTAATCGGTAATGCAGCTGGCCTTGACCTTGATCTTAAAGGTGGCGGTGAACTTACTGTTGATAGCGCGATTTCAAAAGTAACGCTGAACAAGTTAACGTTAGACTCAACATTCAAAGGCGACACGCTTCCTCAGTCTCCAATGAAAGTCGACATGCTGTCTGACTTAAGCTTCGATCTTAACAAGAGCCACCTGAGCTTTGTGTTAGAGAAGCTACAAGCTAACGCTATTGCATTAGACGGTAAAGCAGACGTAATCCTATCTGAAATACCAAAGGTTCGTTTCTCTCTTCATAGCCCGAATATTGATTTAGATGAATTCTTAGGCTTAGGCAATACAACAGAAACAGCGAGCACAGCGCCTTCTGGTTCTGCTGGTGGTTCAACGTCAAGTTCTGGTAGTTCAGATCCAGCTAAAGAAGTGGAACCTGATCTGTCGGCTCTGAAAACGTTAGACGTGAAAGGTGACATCACGATTGATAAGTTCAAGGCGAACAACGCGAAGATGCAGAATGTTAAAACCGCATTTTCGGTTAACCGTGGTATCGCAGAGCTAACCTCATTCACCTCGAATCTTTACCAAGGTTCTATTTCTGCTACTGCAAAGTTAGACGCTCGTAAAACACCAGCGACTTACACGGCTAAGAAGAAAATCAAAGGCGTGAAAGTACAACCGTTACTGGTTGATGTTGCAGATAACGATATGCTGGAAGGTACCGGTAATATTGATGTCAACGTGAAAGGTAAGAGTCTAACTCCGACGGGTATCAAGAAAAACCTAGTCGGTACTATCGCGATTAACTTTGAAGATGGTGCAGTTAACGGCATCAACGTAGCTCAACTGATTCGAGAAAACTACGCTAAGATCAAGGGCGAGAAAGTTGAAAGCACAAATGAAGCTCAAAAAACGGACTTCAGTGCAATGAAAGCGACGCTGAAAGTGGATAAAGGTTGGGTTTCAACTAACGACTTATCAGCACAGTCGCCACTGTTACGTGTGACAGGTCAAGGTAAAGCAAACTTCATCAATGAAACGGTCGACTTCCTTGTGCGTACATCAATTGTGGGTTCACTTGAAGGTCAGGGCGGTAAGAGCATCGACGACCTGAAAGATGTGACTATCCCAATTAAGGTAACAGGTCAGTGGGCAGCCCCGAAATTTGCACTTGTTTTTGATGATGTATTGAAACAGAAAGCACAGAAAGAAATTGATCGTGGTTTAGAAAAGTTAGACGAAAAGTACGGTGACAAGATCAAAGATGAGAAAACAAGAGACGCAGTAAACGGTCTACTAAAAGGTTTGTTTAACTAGTCTTCATCTCATTTAAAAATGAACAAAGCGCCACTCCTGTTGTAGGAATGGCGCTTTTTATTTTTGGCTCGATAATACTCAAGAGAGATTCCCTATGACACTCGTCCCTCGCTCTAGGGAATGACGATAGGCCGTCGTCCTTTGTTCAAGAGCGTAACGGCCTAGTGGTCGTCATCCTCGAGAGGGAAGAATGACCGAGTCGGGGATCTCTGGTTGAAGGTGATTACCAGTCAACGCCTTGTAGCGCTTTAACACCAGATTCAAAAGCGTGTTTCACATTGCGAACTTCAGATACTGTATCTGCTATCTCAGTAAGAGTACGGTGCGCGCCACGACCTGTAATGATGACAGACTGCATCTTCGGGCGGTTATTCAACGCCTCAACCACTTCATCGAGTTCGATGTAACCGTAGCTAACCATGTAAGTCAGTTCATCAAACAGAATCACATCGATCGACTCATCAGCCAGCATGCGTTGGCACTCTTTCCATACACGCTGCGCAGCTTCAATATCTTGCGCTTTGTTCTGAGTTTCCCAAGTAAAGCCTGTGCCCATGACTTGGAACTCGACATCAAGCTTTTGCAGAACGTTTTTTTCGCCGTTATCCCAGGTACCTTTAACAAACTGAGCAACGGCGCATTTCTTACCATGACCAACTGCACGTGTAATCGTACCAAAACCGGATGTTGATTTACCTTTACCGTTCCCCGTGATGACCAGCAATAGGCCTTTTACTTCTTGTGCTGCAGCGACACGTGCATCGACTTGTTCTTTTACTTTCTGTTGTCTTGCTTTGTGGCGTTGTTCTTTGTTGTCTTCAGTCGACATAACAAATCCTTTTAAGTTGTGATTGCGTCTATCATAGCCTAACTTAACGATAGCAAAAACCATCGGAAGAACAGGTGATTAGGGATGAAAAAGATACTCGTAGTTTGTATGGGGAATATTTGCCGCTCGCCAACAGGTGAAGCGGTGCTAAGGAAGAAAGCGCAACAGCTGGATATTGATGTTGTGGTCGACTCTGCGGGGACGATTGGTTTTCATCAAGGCAACCCGCCAGACTCGCGATCCAAATCTGCAGGAGAGAAGCGAGGCTACAGCTTTAAGGGGATTACTTCTCGTAAAGTGGTAGATAATGACTTCGAAGAATTTGACCTGATACTCGCGGCCGATAGGGCGAATTTAGACGACTTAATGAGCCAATGCCCAGTTCACCTCCAATACAAGCTCGCATTATTTTTGAGCTTTGGAGAGTCACAATATCAAGAGATCCCCGATCCGTATTATGGTGAGGGAAATGGTTTTGAATTGGTGTTGGATTTAATCGAAGAGTCTAGCGAAGCGATACTGCGTTCGATGTAGTGTAGGAACAATGTACGTCGTTTTGTTATCAGCGTAAGGGCTGACCGATAGGTATAAAAAAGGCCGACATTGAATGTCGGCCTCTCTAAATCTAACTTAAAGCTACAGCTAAGATTACTTAGACATTACTTTGTAGATTGGGTCTTCTGCAACGTTCGCTTCAACTAAGCTACCTGCTTTGTGCAGCATAGCAACACAGTCTTGGCTTAGGTGGCGAAGGTGAAGTGTTTTACCTAGCGCCGCGTAACGGTCAGCAATCGTGTCGATCGCTTCAATTGCAGAGTGGTCAGTCACGCGTGAGTTTGCGAAATCAACGATTACATCTTGTGGATCGTTGTATGCGTCAAACAACTCTAGGAAGTTAGCCGTTGAACCAAAGAAGATTGGGCCGTTAACTTTGTACTCTTTTGAGCCTTCAGCGTTTACTGATGTATCTGCGTAGATGTGTTTAGCATGTTGCCAAGCAAACATTAGCGCAGAAGCGACAACACCAACACCTACTGCCACAGCAAGATCAGTCAGTACTGTTACTACGGTAACAAGAACGATAACGAAGAAGTCTTGTTTAGGAACGCGACGCGCAAGCTTGAAGGTTGCCCATTCAAATGTGCCGATAACAACCATGAACATTACGCCCACAAGTGCTGCTAGAGGAATCATTTCAATCAGTGCAGAACCGAACAGGATGAACATCAGTAGTGCAACTGCGGCGACGATACCTGAAAGACGACCACGACCACCTGAGTTTACGTTGATCATCGATTGACCGATCATCGCACAACCACCCATCGCACCGAATACAGAACACGTTACGTTAGCCATACCTTGACCAACACATTCACGGTTAGATTGACCACGAGTGTTTGTCATTTCATCTAGTACTGTCAGTGTCAGTAGAGACTCGATCAGGCCGATAGCCGCAAGGATAATTGCGTACGGTAGGATGATCTGTAGTGTCTCAAAAGAAAACGGAACAGCAGGAATAGAGAACGTTGGTAGAGAACCCGCTAGCGTTGCAGCTTCGTCACCAGACATTGTACGTAGGAAGTCGACAACAGTGCGAGTTTCAAGGTCAAGACCCACAACCAAAGCCGTTACTGTAACAATAGCAACTAATGAAGATGGTACTGCTGTTGTTAGCTTAGGTAGGAAGTGGATGATAGCCATTGTAAGGGCTACTAGACCTAGCATTAGTGTCATTTGACCGCTTGGTAACCAAGTCAACGCACCTGTTACGTCTGGCGCTTTAAATTGACCAAGTTGAGCTAGGAAGATAACAATGGCCAAACCGTTCACGAAACCAATCATTACTGGGTGTGGAACGATACGGATAAATTTACCTAGTTTAAATACACCTGCTGCAATTTGCAGAAGGCCAGCCAGCATAACGGCTGCGAATAGGTATTGAACACCATGGGTTGCCACTAGGCTCACCATTACAACGGCCATTGCGCCGGTTGCGCCAGAAATCATACCTGGACGGCCGCCAAAGACAGAAGTGATTAAACCTACGATGAATGCTGCATAAAGACCAACCATTGGGTCAACGCCAGCAACAAAGGCGAATGCTACAGCTTCAGGTACCAGAGCCAGGGCTACTGTAAGACCTGAAAGCACGTCATTCTTTACAGAGTGCTTTGAAAATTGTGGGAATTCGAACATGTTTGCTCAGCTATGCTTAAGATGGATTTACCGACACGGGTGTATTGCGTAGCCAAACAGTGATGGAAAAGAGCGGCAATAGCGAAGTGTCGAAAAGATAAGTGCGCGAATGCTACCCAAAAATGTGATTAAGTTCAAGGTTGAACCTAACTTTGAGTAATATATCTGTTAATTTTTATTCGATTAGTAGATATGAAAAAGGCTGCTTTAATAAGCAGCCTTTGATTCTATTTACTCGCGATTACCTATCAGTAATCACTAGTAGTTTGGCTTAGTCATCGCCGCGCCAGCTTTGTTCGACGCTGCCTGACTGCCTGCACCTTTCGATACAAAACGTTCAGTGCGGAACGGAGCTGCAATCACTTCAATCTCTTTGATCTCTTGAGGACCAGGAGCTTTAGTCATTGGTGAACCGGCTTGCTTCTTAGCAACAGCTGCCTTTGGTGCCGCTTTAGGAGCTTCTGCTTTAACAACAGGTGCTTCTTCAACTTTTGCACTTTCAGCTTTAGGCGCTTCAGCTTCAACAACTGGTGTTGCTTCTGCTTGTACAGCTTCTGCTACAACAGGCGCTTCAACTTTCGTCGCTTCTGCAATCACTGGAGCTTCAACTTTCGCGGTTTCAACAACCACTGGTGCTTCTTCAACGACTGCAGGAGCTTCAACTACAGCAGGAGTCTCAGCTACTTGAGCTTCAACAGCAGCATCTTCACGACGGATGATAACTTTACCCATTGCAAGCTCTGGACATGCGAAGCCGCCAGTCATTGCTACGTTGCTTTGTGGTGCCGTCTCTAGAGCAACATTCTGCTCTTGAACAGATGTTTGAGCTTCAGCTGCTACTTGAACTTCAGCCACTTCAGGCTTTGCCTGCTTGTGGTGAGGTTTTGGAATGAAGCGAGGCATCACTTTACCCATAGCCATCTCTGGAGAAGCTACACCACCTTTACGTAGGCGGAATGGGTTAGGGCGACGATCACGACCGCGACGACGACGTTGACCACTTGCACGTAGGTGACGTGGAGAACGACGGTTACGACGTTGTTTCGGCTCTTCCTGTTCAGTTTGCTCTGCATTCGCTTGAGTTGCTTCTACTTGTTCCGCAACTTTTTGCTCTTGAGCTACTGACTGTTCTTTTGAAACAGATAGTTCTTTAGCAGCAACCTGCTCTTTTGAAGCGTTATCTTCAGCTTGAGCTTGTTGGTCTTTAACACGAACTTGCTTGTTCAGTTTACGACGCTGACGACGCTCTTTAATCTTAGCTGCTTTCGCTTCAGGTTTAGCCTTAGGCGCTTCCGGTTTACCAGCTTGTGCTTCTGCTGCTAGCTGTAGACCTTCTTCTGCTAATTTAGATGGTGCTTGCTCTTCGCGTTGCTTCTGCTCATCACGTGGCTTGTTGCGACGGTCTTGCTTAGGCTTGCGAGGCTGACGAGTTTGCTGTGGAGCTGCTTCTTTTTGCTCTTCAGGCTTCTCATCACGAGCTGGCTTACGGCGGCGTTTGTTGTCACGGTTTTCGTTACGATTGTCACCACGTTCACCACGGTCGTTACGCTGTTCGCCACGCTCACCACGTTGGTTACGACGACGGTTATCGTTACGATCACGGCGTTGACGGTTGCCGTTGTTACGATTGTTTTTAGGTTTTTCTTCTTCTTTCTTCTCTTCTTCTTTTTTCTCTTCTTGAGTTGAAGAGCCAAATAAGAAGCTACCGATAGCTTTGAAGAAACGACCAATTAGGCCTGGTTCTTGAGTCGCTGCTGGTTCAGCTTTCTTCTCTTCTACAGCTTTAGGTGCTGGAGCAGGAGTTGGTGCTGATTGAGCAGGAGCTGCGAAGCCTTTCAGAGCAGGTTCTTCGATCTTCTTAGGACGAATAGTCTGTTCAGCAGGCTCTTTGCTTTCCGCTTCTTTTAGAGCTTCTAGCTTGTTAGGCAGCAAGTAAGATAGTAGATCGAACTCTTCACCTTCACGAACACGGATAACCTCAAAATGCGGCGTTTCCATGTCTGAGTTAGGAACAACAGTGATCTTAACTTCTTGGTTCTTCTCGATGTGGTTTACTGAGCGACGTTTTTCGTTCAGAAGGTAAGAAGCGATTGGAACAGGCACAACAGCAAGTACTTGTGCTGTGTTGTCTTTTAGAGCTTCTTCTTCAATCAAACGTAGAACAGAAAGTGCTAGAGATTCGTTATCACGAACAACACCAGTACCTGTACAACGAGGACAAATGTGGTGGCTTGCTTCTGCTAGTGATGGGCTCAAACGTTGACGAGACATCTCTAGAAGACCAAAGCGAGAAATACGACCAATCTGAACACGTGCGCGATCTAAACGAACGGCATCACGTAGACGGCTTTCTACTTCGCGTTGGTGGCGAACCGGGGTCATATCGATAAAGTCGATTACAACAAGACCACCTAGGTCACGTAGACGTAATTGACGTGCAATTTCATCGGCAGCTTCTAGGTTAGTGTTAAGTGCTGTTTCTTCAATATCGCCGCCCTTTGTTGCACGAGCAGAGTTGATATCGATAGAAGTCAGTGCTTCTGTTGGGTCGATTACGATAGAACCACCAGATGGAAGACGAACTTCACGTTGGAAAGCAGATTCGATCTGGCTTTCAATCTGGTAATGGCTGAATAGTGGCACTTCACCATCGTATTTCTTAACGCGATTCATGAAATCTGGGCGTATTAATTGAATGTGCGCTTGTGCACGTTCAAAAATAGTATTGCTGTCGATTAGAATCTCGCCAATATCACGACGTAGGTAGTCACGAATTGCGCGAACAATAACGTTACTCTCTTGGTGAATTAGGAAAGGAGCTGCATTTGAATCAGAAGCTTGCTTGATAGCGCCCCAATGGTTCAATAGAACATTCAGGTCCCACTCTAGCTCTTCTGCGCTTTTGCCAACACCCGCTGTACGCACGATTAAGCCCATACCTTGAGGAAGCTCAAGAGTGCTTAATGCTGCTTTCAGTTGAGTGCGTTCATCACCTTCGATACGACGAGAAATACCGCCAGCACGAGGGTTATTAGGCATAAGAACTAAGTAACTACCAGCCAAAGAGATGAAAGTTGTCAGTGCAGCACCTTTGCTACCACGTTCTTCTTTCTCTACTTGTACGATTACTTCTTGGCCTTCTTTTAGCACTTCTTTAATGCTAGGACGGCCTTGGTATGTATAACCTTCAGGGAAGTATTCGCGGGCAATTTCTTTAAGAGGGAGGAAACCGTGACGTTCTGCGCCGTAATCAACGAATGCCGCTTCTAGGCTTGGTTCAATACGGGTAATACGTCCTTTGTAGATATTCGCTTTCTTTGACTCGTGACCTGGACTTTCGATATCTAGATCGAACAGTCGTTGGCCATCAACCAAAGCGACACGCAACTCTTCTTTTTGAGTTGCGTTAATTAACATTCTTTTCATTTAGAAGTTCTCATTGTCTTTTCTTATTTTCATCATTGTTCTTATCGCTTTATTTCGTTTCTCATGGTGCCAGATCCCATGGCTTTATCGGTGCAGCCTCCCGGCTGGAGAGGGATGCTCTGGGGCACGTCAGTCATCATAGGGAGTTAGCCTATGATCCGCGATGTGGCGGTGAATACTCAACATGAGTGTACGTGAGTAGAGCGATAAGGAACTCAGTTGACCGTGTCTTACGCCGATTGCAGCACTGTCTAATCTGAGTTATCTACTCATTTACTTGCTTATGAATGGTTAGCTGTTTAAATAACAGTCAAACCACTGATAGCAGCTGTGAACTATAGCAGCGGTCGGTAAACACAGCAATCTGCTTTGTCGGAATGCTGTAAAAAAAACAGTTTTTGTTTGGGTTTTGATAGCTCTAACTCACTGTCTATAAATAATTTATCAATTGATATTTTAATTTGCAGGAATCTTGGTGCTTTTTTGTTCGAAGAATCAAAGAAATATAGAACTTCGGCGACCATTTTGGGATAGATCGGTAAGGATTAGGGATAAATAAGTTCGGAATAGGGCTAAGAAAATCTCAATTATCAAAAGTGACAGTGATACAATAGCGCAATGAGCGAAATTAGAACCCAAGTCCAATTCGTCGACATTGACGAAGATATGGCTGGTCAGCGTATTGATAACTTCTTACGCAACCAATTAAAAAACATCCCGAAAAGCATGATTTACCGAATCGTGCGTAAAGGCGAAGTCCGCGTAAATAAAAAACGCATTAAGGCTGAGTACAAACTAAAAGCTGGCGATTTAGTTCGTATCCCTCCGGTTACTATTGAAGAGAAAACAGAAGAGAACGTGCCGAGCACGAAACTCAACAAGGTTTCAGAATTAGAACAGTGCATCATTTATGAAGATGATCACATGCTAATTCTTAACAAACCGTCTGGCACTGCTGTTCATGGTGGTAGCGGATTAAAATTTGGCGCGATTGAAGCATTACGTGCTCTTCGCCCTGATGCTCGTTTTCTTGAATTAGTGCACCGTATCGATAGAGATACGTCTGGCATTTTGCTTGTTGCTAAGAAGCGCTCGGCGCTAAGACACCTTCAAGCACAGTTCCGTGAAAAAACGGTTCAAAAATACTACTTCGCTTTAGTTATGGGCGAATGGAAGAACAGCTGCAAAGTCGTCAACGCACCTTTGTTGAAAAATGAAGTGAACAGCATTGTTCGAGTTAACCCGAATGGTAAAGCTTCTGAAACCCGTTTTAAGGTTTTAGAAAAATTCCAAGAGGCGACGTTGATTCAAGCAAGCCCAATTACAGGCCGAACACACCAAATTCGTGTGCACGCTCAGTATACTGGTCACCCAATTGCTTGGGATGATCGCTACGGTGATCGTCGTTTTGACGCTTACACGGGTAAGGTTGGTCTTGATCGTCTGTTCCTACATGCAGCAAACATCAAGTTCACACACCCAGGTAGTGAAGAGAAGATGGATATCTCGGCGCCAATGGAAAGAAGGCTAGAGAAAGCCCTAACTGGTTTACGTAAGCTTTAAGAAGATACGAGATACGAAGGTATAGAGTGCCTCTAAATTTGTTCTTCAGTATCCATAAATGAGAAAGGTTGACGAATATCGTCAACCTTTTTTGTTTTCATCTGTTGTAGAAGATCCCCAAGTCGCTCGTTCCTCGCTCTTGAGGATGACGACTTTTTAAAATCACGCTCTATATCATTAGTTGGTTAGATAAAATTGCGTGTTCCGCCATTCCCTAGACTGACGAAGGAAGGAGTAGGGAATCTCTAACAAAGAGAGCGTATCCGTTATAGTACACCCATTCCTTGCGCTTCTAACATATCGACTAGATCGATCAGCGGTAAGCCGATCAAAGTATTTGGGTCTTTCCCTTCCATCTGTTTAAACAACGCGATGCCTAACCCTTCACACATAAAGCTACCTGCGCAGTAATAAGGCTGCTCTTTTTCAACATAACTAATGATCTGTTGCTTAGTTAAATCGCGGAAATGCACTACAAAGGTGTCGAGACGTGTGTCAGCTTCATTGGTTTCGTTGTTCCAAACCGAAAGCCCAGTATAAAAAGTAATGCTCTTGCCGCTTTGACGAGATAACTGCTCGATCGCTTTTTCTCGAGTGTGAGGCTTACCAATGATCTCTCCATCAATTACGCAAACCTGATCAGAACCAATGACTAAGCTAGGTTGCTCCACAACACAAGACTTAGCTTTGGTCTCAGCAAGGCGCATCACCAGCTGTTGAGGCGTCTCTTCAGGAAGCGGCGTTTCATCGCAGTCTGGCTTGGCTGTAATGAAGCTTAACTGTAGTTTTTTGAGGATCTCTTGCCTAAATGGTGATGTAGAGGCTAAAACTAGTTGGTAATTTCTCATTTTAATTTACAATTCAAGGAAGCATTTATCTCAGGATAACGTAACTTGTCCTGCTATTCATAATGCTCTGAATAGGAAAGGCAGGAAAGTACATTTTTTTTGCCATTTCCTTTGACTAAACACGATTTGGAAGATAAGATTCGCGCCCTATGCAAAAGGAAAAAATACCGCGTACAGTTGATCCGGCAAGAACGGCTCAAAAACGACTCGATATGGATGGTATCATCCAGGTCAGTCTTTTGAAGCGTTTAACTGAAGCAACTGAAGGCGTAAAACGTGACGCGCAAGTCTCAATGTCATTTGGGCTTGATGAACAACGATTAGTCGTTATCTCTGGTAAAGCTAACGTCGAAGTCGATTTAGAGTGTCAACGTTGTAATGAGGTTTTCGCACATGAGTGCGATGTCCAATTTACTTATACTCCTGTTTACAGTGAGAAAAGTGAAGAGGAAGCACCGGAAGAGTACGATTTGGTAGATCTGAACGAGTACGGTGAGTTAGACCTGATTCAATTAGTTGAAGACGAGTTCATCCTTGGATTGCCACAAATAGCAATGCACGACGATGCGAAATGTAGCGTTAACTCAAATAACTTGGTGTTTGGTGAACTTCCTGAAGAAATTGAGGAAGACAAAAAGCCGAATCCATTTGATGTTTTAAAAAGCTTAAAGAAGTAATTGCTTCTTTAAGAATTTACATAGGAGTAGGGTCAATGGCCGTACAAAAGAGCAAGAAATCACGTTCAATGCGTGGCATGCGTCGTTCACACGATGCGCTAACTACAGCTGCACTTTCTGTAGACGCAACTTCAGGTGAAACTCACCTACGTCACAACGTGACTGCCGAAGGTTTCTACCGCGGCAAAAAGGTTATCAACAAGTAAGGTTGACCTTTGCAAAATCTAACCGTTGCGCTTGATGCAATGGGCGGGGACTTCGGTCCTCGTGTAACAGTGCCTGCCGCCGTGCAGGCACTGTCGTATTTCCCAGAGCTAAAAGTCATTCTAATAGGTGATCGAAACGCGATCACATCTCAATTATCTTCATTAGGTCGAATGCCTGATTCTCGTTTGAGTATCCAGCATTGTGATCGAGTCATTTCCAATTCTGAAAAACCTTCACTAGCCTTACGTAATAGTCAGGGTAGCTCTATGCGTGCCGCTATCGATCTGGTTGCCGAATCACAGGCTGATGCTTGTGTGAGTGGTGGTAACACTGGCGCACTGATGGCTTTATCCCGTTTCAGACTCAAGCTTCTTCCCGGTATTGATAGGCCTGCATTGGTTTCAGCTTTGCCTACTGCATCCGGAAATCGCACATGGATGCTTGATTTAGGGGCGAACGTTTCTAGTGACGCAGATTCACTCTTTCAGTTTGCTGTCATGGGCAGTGCATTAGCAGAACAACATTTAGGTCGCGCACCACGTGTCGCTATCTTGAATATCGGTGCAGAAGAAATTAAAGGCAATGACCTTGTAAAACGATGCGCTGAAATGTTGTCTAATACCCAGTCTGTGAACTTCATAGGCTATATTGAAGGTAATCAATTACTTCAAGATGCTGCTGATGTCGTCGTATGTGATGGTTTTGTGGGCAATGTCTGCTTAAAAACGTGCGAAGGTACGGCTCAGCTCTTTATTGATAAGCTAAAAACGCGCATGATGGCTTCAACAATAAAGGGTTGGATAGCCAGAATGCTGTTTTCTGAGCTATTTACTGAATTAAAAACCTTGAACCCCGACCAGTATAACGGCGCAAGTTTGTTAGGATTGCGCGGCATTGTCATTAAAAGTCATGGAAGTGCTGATGTGTCTGCAGTCGTCAACGCGATTGGTGAAGCAGTACACGAGGTCAAACGACAAGTCCCCAGCCGCATTAGCGATCGTTTGGAAGCGGTTTTACTCGAGAGGCATTATTAGTCTTCATGTATAGCAAAATTTTAGGTACTGGCAGCTACTTGCCATCTCAGGTGCGTACTAACGCAGACTTAGAGAAAATGGTAGAGACTAGCGATGAGTGGATCGTTGCTAGAACGGGTATTAAAGAGCGTCGTATTTCAGCGGAAAACGAAACCGTTGCTGATATGGCGTTTTACGCTGCTGAAAATGCCATTGAAATGGCAGGTATCGACAAAGAAGAGATTGATTTAATCATCGTTGCGACAACCAGCAGTAGCCACACATTCCCGTCTTCGGCATGTCAGGTACAAGGCAAGCTTGGTATCAAAGGCTGCCCTGCGTTTGATTTGGCTGCAGCGTGTTCTGGTTTTGTCTACGCACTGTCTGTTGCTGATCAACACATCAAGACTGGCATGTGTAAGAACGTTTTGGTAATTGGTGCGGATGCACTGTCAAAAACCTGTGATCCGACTGACCGCTCTACTATCATCCTATTTGGTGATGCAGCAGGCGCGGTGGTTGTAGGCGCAAGCGAAGAGCCAGGTATTTTGTCTACTCATATTTACTCTGATGGTAAATACGGTGAGCTTCTAAGCCTAGAAGTACCAGAGCGCGGCGGTGATGCAGACAAATGGCTGCACATGGCGGGCAACGAAGTATTTAAAGTGGCGGTAACTCAGCTTTCTAAGCTAGTTAAAGACACCTTAGCGGCGAACAATATGGATAAGTCAGAGCTTGATTGGTTAGTTCCACACCAAGCGAACTACCGTATTATCTCGGCAACCGCTAAAAAGCTGACGATGTCGCTTGATCAAGTAGTGATTACTCTTGATAAGCACGGCAACACGTCAGCAGCTACCGTACCAACGGCCCTAGATGAGGCTGTTCGCGACGGGCGAATTAAACGTGGTCAAACGCTTCTACTTGAAGCATTTGGCGGCGGCTTCACTTGGGGTTCTGCGTTAGTTAAATTCTAACCCTAAGCGATAATCAACAAACAAGGCACATAACTTATGTGCCTTATTCAATTTTTTGCTTTGCTTAAAGGAAAATTACAATGAGCAAATTTGCTATCGTATTCCCAGGCCAAGGCTCTCAAGCTATCGGTATGCTTGCTGACCTAGGCGAACAGTATGATGTTGTTAAAAAGACATTTGCTGAAGCTTCAGAAGCACTTGGTTACGATCTATGGGCATTGGTTCAAGATGGTCCTGTAGAAAATCTAAATGAAACTTTTCGCACTCAACCGGCTCTATTAACAGCGTCTGTTGCAATTTGGCGTGTATGGCAAGAGCTTGGCCTAGAGCAACCTGTAAATCTAGCAGGTCACAGCCTAGGTGAATATTCTGCACTTGTATGTGCCGGCGTTATCGACTTTAAAGAAGCGATCAAGCTGGTTGAACTACGTGGTCAACTGATGCAAGAAGCGGTTCCTGCAGGTGTTGGTGCAATGTACGCAATCATCGGTCTAGACGATGAAGCGATTGCTAAAGCGTGTGAAGAAGCTGCGCAAGACGAAGTTGTGTCTCCAGTTAACTTTAACTCTCCTGGCCAAGTTGTTATCGCGGGTAACAAAGCGGCAGTAGAGCGTGCTGGTGCACTTTGTAAAGAAGCGGGCGCTAAGCGTGCACTTCCGCTACCTGTTTCTGTGCCGTCTCACTGTGCACTGATGAAGCCAGCAGCAGACAAGCTAGCGGTGGCTCTAGAAGCTCTAGAGTTCAACACGCCAGCATTGCCTGTTATCAATAACGTTGATGTTATCGCTGAAACAGATCCTGCAAAAATTAAAGACGCACTTGTTCGTCAGCTGTACAGCCCAGTTCGTTGGACTGAAGGCGTACAAGCGATGAATGAGCAAGGCGTTGAGAAGCTACTTGAATTAGGCCCTGGTAAAGTTCTTACTGGTCTAACAAAACGAATCGTAAAAACTATGACAGCTGCTGCAGTTAATGACACTGCATCACTAGAAGCTGCTAAGTAAATAACCACTTAATAGAGAAGTTATGATGAATTTAGAAGGCAAAGTTGCACTAGTTACAGGCGCAAGCCGTGGCATCGGTCGTGCAATCGCTGAACTTTTAGTTGAGCGTGGTGCTAAAGTTATCGGTACTGCGACATCTGAAGGCGGCGCAGCTGCAATCAGCGAGTACCTTGGTGAGAACGGTAAAGGTCTTGCTCTTAATGTAACGGATACTGACTCAATTGCTGCTACACTGAAAACCATCAACGATGAATTCGGTGCGATTGACATTCTAGTTAACAACGCAGGTATCACTCGTGATAACCTACTGATGCGTATGAAAGACGACGAATGGAATGACATCATCGATACTAACCTAACGCCTATCTTCCGCATGTCTAAAGCTGTATTGCGTGGCATGATGAAGAAACGTCAAGGCCGTATCGTAAACGTTGGTTCTGTAGTAGGTACTATGGGTAACGCTGGTCAAGCTAACTACGCAGCTGCAAAAGCAGGCGTAATTGGTTTTACTAAATCAATGGCTCGTGAAGTTGCGTCTCGTGGCGTTACAGTGAACACTGTAGCTCCTGGTTTCATCGAAACTGACATGACTAAAGCGCTAAATGATGACCAACGTGCAGCAACTTTGGCGAATGTACCAGCAGGTCGACTAGGTGACCCTCGCGAAATCGCTGAAGCTGTGGTATTTTTGGCGTCACCTGCGGCAGCTTATATCACAGGTGAAACACTTCACGTCAATGGCGGTATGTACATGGTGTAAATTATGTGCAACATTTGTGCATGATTTAAGTCAAGATCATACGTAATTTCGGTTAAAATCGTGAAAATTGTGGTTTGACCAGAAAAGTTGACCTTGCAACTTTCAATAGATTGAATAAACTACGGAAAACATCGCATAAAGCGAACTCTGTAAAGGAAAAGAAAAAATGAGCAACCTCGAAGAACGCGTAAAGAAAATCATTGTTGAACAGCTAGGTGTAGACGAAGCTGAAGTTAAAAACGAAGCTTCTTTCGTTGATGACCTAGGTGCAGATTCTCTAGACACAGTAGAGCTAGTAATGGCTCTAGAAGAAGAATTCGACACTGAAATCCCAGATGAAGAAGCTGAGAAAATTACTACTGTTCAAGCAGCTATCGATTACGTAACTAGCGCTCAGTAATAATCTCTCCCAGGCGGTCACCTCGACCGCCTGTGTTTTATCTAACTCATCTATCCTCATCTTAAATCACCTCAATCCCCGGAGTGTAAAATCGTGTCCAAGCGTCGTGTAGTTGTCACTGGCATGGGTATGTTGTCACCGGTAGGCAACACTGTAGAATCTTCTTGGAAAGCCCTGCTAGCTGGTCAAAGTGGTATCGTTAATATCGATCATTTTGATGCAACCAATTTCTCAACTCGTTTTGCAGGTCTAGTTAAAGACTTTAACTGCGAAGAGTATATGACTAAAAAAGATGCTCGTAAGATGGACTTGTTCATCCAGTACGGCGTCGCAGCAGGTATTCAAGCTTTAGATGATTCAGCCCTAACTATTACTGAAGAAAACGCTCCACGTGTGGGTGTTGCTATCGGTTCTGGTATTGGTGGTCTTGGTTTGATCGAAGCCGGTCACCAAGCTCTAACTGAAAAAGGCCCTCGTAAGATCAGCCCGTTCTTCGTACCGTCGACGATCGTGAATATGATTGCTGGTCACATGTCTATCATGCGTGGCCTACGCGGTCCAAACATCGCGATTTCTACTGCATGTACGACTGGCCTACATAACATTGGTCACGCGGCTCGTATGATTGCATACGGCGATGCAGACGCAATGCTAGCGGGTGGTGCTGAAAAAGCATCAACTCCACTAGGTATGGGCGGTTTTGGTGCGGCTAAAGCACTTTCTACTCGTAACGATGAGCCTCAAAAAGCTTCTCGTCCATGGGACAAAGGCCGTGATGGCTTCGTTCTTGGCGACGGTGCAGGCATGATGGTTCTTGAAGAGTACGAACATGCGAAAGCTCGTGGCGCTAAGATTTACTGTGAGCTAGTTGGCTTCGGTATGTCGGGTGACGCTTACCACATGACATCTCCAAGTGAAGATGGCTCAGGTGGCGCACTAGCAATGGAAGCGGCTATGCGTGATGCTGGCATTACTGGTGAACAAATCGGTTATGTAAACGCACACGGTACTTCGACTCCTGCAGGTGACGTAGCGGAAGTTAAGGGCATCAAGCGTGCTCTTGGCGAAGCAGGCAGCAAGCAAGTATTGGTTTCTTCTACGAAATCAATGACAGGCCACCTTCTAGGTGCTGCTGGTTCTGCTGAAGCTATCATCACGGCTATGTCTCTGGTTGACCAAATTGTTCCACCAACAATCAACCTAGATGATCCTGAAGAAGGCTTAGATATTGACTTAGTACCTCACACTGCGCGTGAAGTTAGCAACATGGAATATGCTGCATGTAACTCATTCGGTTTCGGTGGTACAAACGGCTGTTTGATCTTCAAAAAGATTTAATCATCTTATTAAAGACGTAAACACTCGTAGATAGTCACAATTAGACTTGTTTTTAAACGGCTTGATGCTTTAGCATTGAGCCGTTTCTTTTTATGGGGAAAAACATGTTTTGGGTTGATGGAGAAAGCCAGCAAACTATCGATATTTTGGATCGCTCGTTTCAGTACGGAGACGGCTGTTTTACGACAATGCTCGTGAGTGATGGTGAGATACAACATCTTCACGATCATCAGCACCGTGTCGACGAGTGCCTTAAAGCACTACGCATTTCTGCTCTTGATTGGGATGTTGTTAGTCTTTGGCTCGATACTGCGCTTCAACACATCCAACATAACGCTCTTCATGGCACAAAGAGCCTTGATGGTTCAAAGAAGCTCCATAACGCCAACAAGCCTCATAATCAAAAAGCAGGGATCAAGCTGCACGTTAGTCGTGGAGCGGGTGGGCGTGGCTACAGTACCAAGAATATCGCCAAGCCGACAATCACCATCAGTACCTTTGATTACCCAAGCCATTATTCAGCGTGGCAAGACTCCGGTGTTGAACTCGGTATCTGCCATCAAGCGCTAGGTTTGAGCCCACTACTGGCTGGCCATAAGCACAATAATCGCCTTGAGCAGATTTTGATGAAAGATGAAATGGGTCAAGCTAATGAAGTGGATGGCGTGGTTCTTGATATATCGGGCAATGTGATTGAAACCACCATGGCCAATCTGTTCTGGCGCAAAGGTCAGTCGATATACACACCTCAACTCACTCAAAGTGGTGTCGCGGGGGTTATGCGTAAGCAAGTGTTAACCGCGCTGAATCAGGCTGAACTTTCCGTTACAATTAGTGACTACTGCTTATCTCAACTCATGCAAGCTGATGAGGTTTTCATGACAAACTCCATTTTAGGGGTTGCCCCAGTTACCCGTATTAGTGATACCCAATTTAACATTGGAACCATTACTCGTAGCCTTCAAGGACAACTAAACTCGTGATCAAAAAGTTATTTATTTTTATTATCTTGTGCTTAATTGCAGCCGGTGCTGCTGGTTTTTATGTTTACAACCAAGCGCAAGATAACCTGAAACAAGTTATTCAATTAGAAAAACCACAAGTCGTGACTGTTGCTTCAGGTAGCAGCTTTAACCGCGTTCTAGCCCAGTTGATTAACGAGGGGCTGTTTGAGGCTTCTCCTTACGAGAAATTAATCCGTAAGTTACATCCTGAGCTTGTAGACGTAAAAGCGGGTACTTTCCTGCTTGAACCGGGTTTAACCTTAGAGCAAGCGCTACAGGTGCTTGTAGAAGGGAAAGAACACCAGTTTACTATTACCTTTGTTGAAGGCAGTCGTTTTGACGAATGGCTTGTTCAGCTAAAAGACAACGAATTCATTCAACAGACATTGGATGGCGTTTCTGAAAAAGAGATCGCTGAAAAGTTGGGTATTGAAAACGAAAAGCTAGAAGGTCTCTTCTTAGCAGAAACGTATCACTACACCTACGGCACCACTGATTTAGATTTGTTGAAGCGCGCGCATCGAGACCTAATGAGCGTGGTGAATGAAGAGTGGGAAAATCGAGCGGATAAGCTGCCTCTTAAATCGCCATACGAAGCGTTAATTCTTGCATCTATCATTGAGAAAGAGACCGCTGTTGCGTCAGAACGTGAGCGTGTTTCTTCTGTGTTTGTTAACCGTCTAAACAAGCGTATGCGTTTGCAAACTGACCCAACGGTTATCTATGGCATGGGTGACAGCTACGATGGCAACATCCGTAAGAAAGACTTACGCACGCCAACGCCTTACAACACCTATACAATGAGTGGCTTGCCACCGACACCTATCGCTATGGCAGGCAAAGCGTCTATCAACGCGGCGTTGAATCCAGAGAAGAGCAACTACTTGTATTTCGTTGCGAGTGGAACAGGTGGGCACGTATTTTCAAAGAGTTTGACTGAGCATAACCGTGCAGTGCGAGCTTACTTAAAGCAATTAAGAAAAAACAGATAAAGAAATAATTATGAATCAGTCGAAATTTATCGTGGTTGAAGGCCTTGAAGGCGCTGGCAAAAGCACAGCAATCAATGCCATCGTTGAGACATTAAAAGCATCGGGTGTTGAAGATATTGTTAATACTCGCGAGCCGGGTGGTACTGTCTTAGCTGAAAAGATGCGTTCATTGGTTAAAGAAGAGCACGAAGGCGAGAAGCTTCAAGACATGACTGAATTGCTGTTGATGTATGCAGCACGTGTTCAATTAGTCGAGAACGTCATCAAGCCGGCACTCGCCAATGGTCAATGGGTATTGGGTGATCGTCATGATATGTCTTCACAGGCATACCAAGGTGGTGGTCGCCAGATCGCGCGCACGACTATGGAATCACTGAAAGCAACCACGCTAGGCGGCTTTAAACCCGATCTAACGCTATATTTGGACCTAGACCCTAGAGTAGGGCTAGAGCGTGCTAGAGGCCGTGGTGAGCTTGATAGAATTGAAAAGATGGACATCTCATTTTTCGACCGCACGCGTGAGCGCTATCTAGAAATTGCAGAACAAGATGATTCTGTACTTGTGATTAACGCGCAGCAAGAAATTGAGCAAGTAGCCGCTGATATTAAAGTCGCGCTAACTGCTTGGCTCGACAAACAGTAGGTAGTCATGGCTGAAGTGTATTCTTGGCTCACACCGGTATGGAGTGAGTGGAAAAAAAGTCTCGATGCGGAGCGTTTTCCTAACTCTGTGATTGTTAATGCACCGGAAGGGCTCGGCGTTGATGCTTTGATTAGCCAACTTACCGACGCATTGATGTGCACGAACTATGAAAGCGAGTCGTGCGGGTTTTGCCACAGCTGTGAGTTAATGAAGTCGGGCAGTCATCCTGATTTTCATGTGATCTCACCCGAGAAAGAAGGTAAGTCGATCACGGTTGATCAAGTGCGTGCCAGTAACCGCTGGGCTCAAGAGTCTTCTCAGTTAGGTGGTTTGCGCGTTATTTTGCTTAACCCTGCTGAAGCAATGAACGAATCGGCTTCCAACGCACTATTGAAAACTCTGGAAGAGCCATCAAGCAAGTGCATCTTCATTCTGTCTACTCGTAACAGTAATCGCTTAATGCCGACTATTATTAGCCGTTGTCAGCAATTCAATGTGGTTAGTCCGCAGTTAGAGACAGCATCAGCGTGGTTAGATGGTGAAGTGGGCAAAGCGGTACCGCAGTATATTTTAGCACTCAATGACAACGCGCCTTTAAAAGCAAAAGCGATGTTTGAGCAAGGTGGCGTTGAAGCTTCAACAAAAGCGCTCGATGGCTTTGTGAATGTGATAAAAGGCACTCAACCTGACATGCTAAAGTTCTCTACAGAGCTTAGCAAAGACCCTTTGATTCAACTTGGCTGGCTTTGGCATCTATTGTCAGATGTACAGAAGCTGCATTTTGGTTTGGCGAATCAGGCTTTCACTCCGAGTGCGAAAGCACTGTGTGAGGCGATGTCTTATCAAAGTGCTTATGCAGCATCGAATAAACTGCTGACATTGATTGAGCAGTTAAAGCAACACCCTGGGCTCAATACGGAGCTACTCATAATGAATTGGCTGATAGCCACTTGCGAGGAAACATGTTCGTAGATTCCCACTGTCATTTAGACAAACTGGATTACCAAGATTTACACACCAGCGTAGAAGATGTGGTTAACAAGGCGAAGGCTGCTAACGTAGACCAATTGCTTTCTGTCGGTGTGACACTCGATTCGTTTGAAAATATGCTCGAGATGATCTCGCCGTTTGATAACGTTAAAGCCTCTTGTGGCGTTCACCCTCTCGATGTTGAAAGTGATTTCAGCCTAGAGACAATGCGTGAATACGCGAGCAACCCTAAGGTTGTGGCGATTGGAGAGACAGGTTTAGATTATCACTACCAACCAGAGACGGCGGAGCTGCAACAGCTACGATTTAAGCAGCATGTTGAGTTAGCCGTTGAGCTGAATAAACCTTTGATCATTCACACTCGTAACGCACGTGAAGACACATTAGCTATTTTACGTGATGGCGGAGCTGAGAAGTGTGGTGGTGTGATTCACTGCTTTACCGAAGATCAAGCGTTCGCTGAAGCAGCAATGGAACTAGGTTTCTATATCTCAATTTCAGGCATTGTGACCTTTAAGCAGGCTACAGAACTTAAAGAAGTTGTTAAGAACCTACCGCTAGACAGGTTGCTGATCGAGACAGATTCTCCATATTTGGCGCCCATTCCATATCGTGGGAAGCAGAATCAGCCTGCATATGTCGTCGAAGTGGCGGCCTACATTGGGCAATTAAAAGGTGTGTCGATGAAAGAGGTTGCCGAACAAACGACCAAAAATTACCAAAAACTTTTTTTGCGATAAAAATCTAAGTAAACAAATAAAAGGGAGCGAAAGCTCCCTTTTTGTGTTTTTGATCACTAAAAATACGTTTTTTTTTAATGTTTACGAATTATGTTGAACTTGAGAGCGCTAATTATAACATTTGTAATTTTGTTACTAAAAATAACATTCGCTCCTATTTTATTTACTCAGTAAAATAATAGGACTATTGAAAAATACTTATATATTTCAATTGATTAAATGCTTGTAAAGGATTGCATTTCTAGATTTGACATGTGATCCAAGACGTATTTTGAAACTAAATTTCGTAAGTGACTAGAAAGTTAGTTCCCCATCAATATATATTTAGCGGCAGAAAATATAATGCAATACATGGTTACATTTTCGCAGGGTGCTAACATATAGGCTACGGGGGTGTGCCGTTAGAACCCAATATAATTATTTTATCTTTATCAGGAGCATAAACATGTTTAAGAACCTTTTTGCTAGCCTGCAGAAAGTTGGTAAGTCTCTGATGCTTCCAGTATCAGTTTTACCAGTTGCGGGTATTTTGCTAGGTGTCGGTGCAGCAGATCTTCCTTTCATTCCAGAAATCGTTTCAAACTTAATGGAACAAGCTGGTGGTTCAGTATTCGGTCAAATGGCACTACTGTTCGCAGTAGGTGTTGCACTTGGCTTTACTAACAACGATGGTGTAGCGGGTCTAGCTGCTATCGTTGGTTACGGCATCATGACGGCTACACTTGGCGTAATGGCTGGTGTAATGGGCGTTGATAAAATCGATACTGGTGTGCTAGGTGGTATCCTAGTCGGTGGTGTTGCTGCTTGGGCATTCAACCGTTTCTTCCGTATTCAACTACCAGAGTACCTTGGCTTCTTCGCTGGTAAGCGTGCTGTGCCAATCATCACAGGTTTCTCTGCGATTGGTCTAGCAATCCTACTATCTGTAGTATGGCCACCAGTTGGCGGCGCTATCTCTGCGTTCTCTGATTGGGCTGCTCACCAAAACCCACAAGTGGCGTTTGGTATCTACGGTATCGTTGAGCGTTCTCTAATTCCATTTGGTCTTCACCACGTTTGGAACGTACCTTTCTTCTTTGAAGCTGGTACTTGTGTAAACGCTGCTGGCGAAACTCAAAACGGTGTTCTTACTTGTTACTTAGTTGCTGATGACGCATCTCGTGCAGCGGGCAATGGCTTCGGTCAGCTAGCTGGTGGTTACATGTTCAAGATGTTCGGTCTACCTGCTGCTGCAATCGCGATTGCACACTCAGCTAAGCCTGAAAACCGCGCTAAAGTAATGGGCATCATGGCTTCTGCTGCGTTGACTTCATTCCTAACGGGTATCACTGAACCAATCGAATTCTCTTTCCTATTCGTTGCTCCAGTACTGTACGCAATCCACGCTCTACTAGCTGGTTCTGCATACGTTCTTGCGAACACTCTAGGTTTTGTACACGGTACATCTTTCTCACACGGTCTAATCGACTTCCTAGTTCTATCTGGCAACGCGTCTAAGATGGGCCTAATGGTTGTATGTGGTATTGCTTACGCTGCAATTTACTACATCGTATTCCGCACTGTGATTAAAGCTCTAGACCTTAAAACTCCAGGCCGTGAAGACGAGACTGAAGAAGAGTCAGTTGCGACTGGTTCTGAACTTGCTGGTGAGCTAGTTGCTGCATTCGGTGGTAAAGCGAACATCACTGGTCTTGACGCTTGTATTACTCGTCTACGTGTTGCAGTAGCTGATACAGCTCTTGTTGACCAAGACAAGCTGAAGAAACTAGGCGCTGCAGGTGTTGTAGTAGTAGCGGGTGGCGTACAAGCTATCTTCGGTACTAAGTCTGACAACCTTAAGACAGACATGGATGAGTGGATCCGTAACAACGGTTAATTCTCTGATTCAATAAATTGAAAGGAGGCCGAAAGGCCTCCTTTTTTGTTTTCTGCTCTATGAAAGATCTATTGTGCTTAATCTCCATTAACTCAGATACTTATCATTCAACTCGATCAGTTGATGGTTGCTCTTAAATTTTTCGTGTCTTTTATCTTTTACCCAGCGATGACACCTTTTGCTGAGATTCCAGTAGACTTCCGTTTTTTAAATACAGTCTGAGAATATTATGAAACATCGTTACTTGATCGGCCTTATGTGCTGCAGCGGAGCCTCGTTTGCTCAAGCTTCTGAAGCTCCAGCTTTGGAAGTGGGACTCGCCATTGACCAAGACCTGAGTGTCGTTGTGGAATTTGATCAGAAATACCGTGCTACGATTGGCAATGACGGCGCTGCCTTTGATTACATTTTGAAGCGTGGTCAGTTCGAGACTGAAGCTCCGTTGAGCTGGTACGTCGGTGCTGGTGCTTGGGCTGAATGGAATGACGACTTTGGCTTACGCTTGCCGTTAGGCGTGAAAGTGAATTTCTACGAAGGTTGGAATGCTTACGCTCAAGTTCACCCTGAACTCGATATGTATAAAGGTGTTGAGTTGCAAGTGGGCGGCGCTTTAGGTGTTACCTATAAGTTCTAACCTGAACTAAAACCGTTTTAATAATGAAAAAACCAGCATTTAGCTGGTTTTTTCGTTTGGGCCGATCTTATATTTTGCTTCATTGAGCCACTTAGAAAGTAAAACTCAGTCCGACATTGGCTTGGAATTGGTTCATCCAGTCAGTATCAAAGCGAATGATGCACTCTTGCCCGTTATTTGGGATATTACAAACACCGGAGGTATCGTTGTCGACAACCGTGCCTAACCAACGTACTTGTGTGTTCAACGCTAGTCGGTCACTAAATTTGTACTCTAAGCCACCAAAGATAGAAGTTGAGAATCCATACTTATCTTTTGCCCAGTCTACATCGACGTAAGAAGCACCCAGGCCTAGCCCTAGATAACCCGACAACACAGGCGAAGCAGGGTAGTAGATGCTGCTTTGAAGGTGCAGGTATTGGATGGAGGAGCTTAGGTTGAGCGTTTCTAATTCCGAGCTCTGATTGGAGTAGAAGAAGCCGATGCGTCCTTTTTCAAGTGGCGTTTCAATGGCAAAGGTGTAATTTTCAGAGCCTTTCATGTCATAGGTTTTACCGTCCTGGTCTTCGACACTGCCACCGCCGGTATAACCTACCATAGGTGTAATGATGATCTCCGGCGAAGCATACGCGCTTGAAACGGAGAGAAGCGTAATCAGTGCCATCATATTTGCTTTGTTATTCATGAGTATATCCTTATCCATACACATACTAATTGTGATGGTTACATCAATATTGTGCGACTAATTTCGACGATTCTTGAAGATACTTCACACACCTGATAGTACTTAAATAGAGACTCGACAAATTAATAACAAGCCAGAGGTGTCTATGGACCATAATCTGAAAAATGCCCTACAAATTACCGTGTTTATCTACATGATCATTCTTTCATTTGGCTTTATTGCGATTGGTAGTTAATACCATCTATTGCGAGGCTGAGTTTTGATACTCAGGGAATAATGAATAGTGGGATTATAACCAATATTGATACAGCAATAGACTTGGATTATTACGCTAAGTTTATTGCTGGAAAAACAGCACTGGTCGCTCAAGGTGGCGGACAGAGAAGTATTTTTACTTCTGGAGTGCTGGATGCCTTTCTTCTCTCAAATTTTGACCCCTTCGACGAATTTTTTGGTACCTCAGCAGGTGCTCTCAACTTATGCGCTTATCTGTGCCGTGATAAAGGCCTTGGCCGTTCTTTTGTTCTCGCCCTCACAACCTCACCAGAGTTCTTCAATCTCTTTTCCTATATACGACACAGAAAGAACCTAGGATTAGAATGGGCACTAGAACAAATTATGGCTTACCCATATAAGCTCGATCTGGATTTAGGGCGGCAAACGCTAGGCGATCGCCACTTCTATGCGGCTGTAACGGATTCCAAAGACTTACGAGACCACTACTTCCCATTATTGGGTGAAGATTGGTACAAGGTGATGATTGCGACCTGCGCCATTCCTCGTTTGTACAATGATGAAGTCTTTATTGGTGACAGTGCTTATGTGGACGGTGGTGTATCGGCGTGTATCCCAGTTCAGGAAGCGTGGCGAAGACAAGCCCGTTCTATTGTAGTGATTCGTACTGAGCCAGTGGTTGAGGAAGGTAATACCCAATTGGTTGAAGCACCAGTTAAGGGATCTTCAGTCAAAGCGCCTAAACCAATCTCTGCCGAAGAACTGGAGTGGTTTCGCGAATCTTTCGACAGTGTTCAAGGTCATTGGCAACAGAAAGTGGAGCAGTGGAAAACCGATTGGACCTCTTTCTTCCAACAACAAATTATGCGCTCAAAAGAGCAGAAGCGTGACCGTGGGCATTTAGACCTGCTGAACGGTGGTCGCTGGCTATTTGGTGCAGATGATATTTATCGCTTAAGTCATTTGATTGGCGATAAGTTTGATTCAGGCTTGGCTGACATGCTGATGGTGCATTATCAGACCTACTCATTGACTCAGGATTTTTTGAATTCGCCACCAGACGACGCGTTTGTGGTTCAGATAGCACCTAGTCAAACGCTTAAATCGAGCTCATTAATGAGTCATAAAGATGATTTACTGCATGATTACGAATTGGGTTTAGAAGCCGGTTACCGATTTGTGGAGACCTATACCTCAACGGAAAACGCTCGCAACTCGCATATGCCACAGTTAGCCACCATTGCTGCGGGTAACTAATTCCCGAAGTTGATGAGCTAGCATGCTGTGAGCTCGTTATGCTGTTTAAGCAGATTGTAGTGAGTCGTGTTCTGAAATGAAAAAGGGTTATTGAACTTGGTTCGATAACCCTTTTAAGTTTTTGAGATTAGGCGAATCGTTTCGCCTTAAGGTCAAATATTAGGTGACAGGCAAGATTCTCATACAGTTGGTTGACCCTGCTACATCCATAATGTCTCCTTGGGTGACGATCACTAGGTCGCCAAACTTAAGGTATCCTTCTTCTTTCAGGCAATCTAACGTTGATAGTGCAATATCAAAGCTGTCTTTGGCTTCTGTCTCGAAGTAGATAGGTGTTACACCTCGGTACAAGGTACAGCGATTAAGCGTTCCTTCGTTACGAGACAGCGCGTAAATAGGCATGTCAGCACTTAGGCGAGACATCATCAGTGCAGTGCGGCCCGACTCGGTTAGAGTGACAACGCCTTTAATGCCTTCCATATGGTTTGCAGAGTAGATGGTCGCCATCGAAACGGTTTCTTCGGCAGTAACAAAGGTGCGGTCAATACGGTAATTGGATTGGTTATTAATGCCTGCCATTTTTTCCGCACCAATACAGACTTCAGCCATCGATTTTACGGTCTCGACTGGGTAGTCACCAGCTGCAGTTTCACCAGACAGCATCACAGCATCGGTGCCATCGAGTACGGCGTTGGCAACATCCATAACTTCGGCACGGGTTGGCATTGGCGCAGAAATCATTGATTCCATCATCTGAGTTGCGGTGATGACAGTTCGGTTAAGCGCTCTGGCACGGCGTATAAGCTGTTTTTGTACTCCGACTAACTCAGGGTCGCCAATTTCCACTCCGAGGTCACCACGAGCCACCATGACCACATCTGAGGCCATTATGATGTCATCCATGTTCTCAACTGTAGCTACTGTCTCTGCTCGCTCCACTTTTGCGACGAGGTGAGCTTCTAAGCCGGCTTCTCGTGCAAGCTGACGAGCATAGTGCATGTCTTCACCATTACGAGGGAAAGACACCGCTAGGTAATCCACTTTGATTTGTGCGGCGGTGACGATGTCGCGCTTGTCTTTTTCTGTTAGCGCTTCTGCGGAAAGGCCACCCCCTTTTTTGTTGATGCCTTTGTTATTTGAGAGTGGGCCGCCAATGATGACTTCGGTATGAACGCGACAGCCTTCCACTTTGGTTACTTTGAGTTGAACACGACCATCGTCAAGCAACAGTATATCGCCGGCGGATACGTCGTTAGGCAGTTCTTTGTAATCAAGGCCAACGGCTTCTTGATTGCCTTCACCTAAACCTAGGCTGCTATCGAGAGTGAACAGGTCGCCTACGGCAAGTTGGATTTTGCCATCTTTGAATGTCGACACACGAATCTTGGGACCTTGTAAGTCTCCGAGAATGGCGATTTGAGTACCGTGTCTTTTTGCTATTGCTCTGACTTTTTCTGCGCGTTGTATATGGTCGTCGCTGGTGCCGTGAGAGAAGTTCATACGGACTATATTGGCACCGGCTTTGATGATCTCTTCAAGCACGTTACCTTTATCAGTAGAAGGGCCTAGCGTTGTGACGATTTTCGTTTTTCTTAATTCGGCTGTCATGAATACTCCTAGAGTGAGGCCAAGTAATCTTTTAAAAGACTGAATTAAGTATATGCATTAATTGATAATTTATTGGGAGCTAGGAGGATATTTCTTGATTTGCCTTTAATTATTGAATTCAGGGCTCAAACGCGATGTTTTATTCTGAAAATTAAGTCGCAAATTATCGATGTGGGTGTTAATTTTCCTCGAACTATTTGACTCGATACACAAAGATTCATGTATATACGTGATACTGGTCACGGCGATATACCAAGTGACTTCACAATTACTTCGCAAAGTAAAAAAATTACCTCGTTGATGATTTCTGGAGCGTAAAATGTACATGGCTCAACCGGGCCATATTGATCATATCAAACAGGTCAATGCTGGTCGTGTATATAAACTAATTGACCTTAAAGGTCCTATTTCTCGTATCGATCTGTCCAAGCAAAGTGAGTTGGCTCCGGCGAGTATTACTAAAATTACCCGTGAACTCATTGAAGCTCACCTTATTCACGAAACGACGGTTCAAGAAGCCACGACTCGTGGGCGTCCTGCTGTCGGTCTGCAAACCAATAACGAAGGTTGGCAATTTTTGTCGATGCGTCTTGGTCGCGGATACTTGACGATCGCGCTCCATGAATTGGGCGGCGACGTGCTTATCGATACCAAGATTGATATCCATGAACGTGATCAAGACGATGTGCTTGCGCGTCTTCTCCATGAAATCGATGAGTTCTTCCAAACCTATGCCGAGCAACTCGACAGGGTGACGAGTATCGCTATCACACTGCCAGGTCTGGTGAATTCAGAGCAAGGTATTGTGTTGCAGATGCCGCACTATAACGTTGAAAACTTAGCGTTGGGGCCGGAGATCTACAAAGAAACCGGTTTGCCAGTTTTTATTGCCAATGATACCCGAGCGTGGGCATTAGCAGAAAAGCTGTTTGGTAACTCACAAGACAACGACAACTCTGTTCTTATCTCGATTCACCACGGTTTAGGTGCCGGGATCATTCTTGATGGTCGCGTTCTGCAAGGACGTCACGGTAACATCGGTGAGTTGGGGCATATCCAGATCGACAAGGAAGGCAAGCTTTGCCACTGTGGTAATCGAGGCTGTTTAGAAACGGTGGCGAGTTCTCAGGCAATCCGTGAGCAAGTCAAAGAGCGATTGGTAAATGGTGAAGAATCAACGCTAACGGTGTTTGAAGACGTCACTATTGAACAGATCTGTGCTGCCGCTGCTAATGGGGATCCGCTGGCTGTCGAAGTGATTGAACAGTTAGGCCGTTATCTAGGTTCTGCGATTGCGATTGTGATTAACCTGTTCAACCCAGAGAAAATCTTGGTGGGTGGTGTTATCAATCAGGCGAAGAGCGTGTTATACCCGGCGATTCAAAAGTGTATCGAAGAGCAGAGTCTATCGGTTTACCATAAAGACTTAGAGCTGGTGGAATCTCGTTTTTATAAGCAGGCAACCATGCCAGGTGCTGCGCTCATCAAGCAGGCCTTATACGATGGCCAACTGTTAATGAAAGTTGTTGAAGGTTAACTCCTTATACTCGTCTTTTAGCCTCACCCGAAACCTTTCCATGTACTTAAGCTTTGTATAACATCATTTGTTGTACTTAGTTTAAGCATTCTGTGCATTGGCGCTTTGCTTTAACCTATTGAAGTAGGCTATTGTAGCCACAGTTATTATTTGTCACTAAGGTGTTGTATGTCTGGCGTTTTAAATTCGGTTGATCAGAGAACCAAACTGGTCGGTGAAAACCGTCTGGAACTCTTGTTATTCAGCTTAAATAGTCGTCAACTATTTGCGATTAACGTATTTAAAGTGAAAGAAGTCCTCAAAGTGCCAGTACTCACTCGCTTACCGGGCTCTCATCATCATATTACGGGTGTTGCGTCTTTACGTGGTGAATCGGTGCCTGTTATCGATTTACGCAGTGCCATTGGCTTTCCGCCATCTCGTGCGGAGTCTCAAGAGAGCAACCTGATTATTACGGAATACAACCGAACCGTACAAGGTTTCTTGGTTGGGCAAGTTCGTAATATCGTGAACACGACATGGACAGAAATCCAGCCGCCGCCAAAGACAACAGGCCGTGCAAACTACCTAACCGCTATTACGCATATTCAAGAAGAAGAGCAGCACAAGATCGTCGAGATCATCGATGTTGAGAAAGTGTTGGCTGAGATCATTGATTACGATGTCTCGATCTCTGAAGGCGTTTTAGATGAACAATTAGCTCAGGAGATGATAGGACGCAATGTGCTTATCGTTGATGACTCTTCAACAGCGCGTAACCAGATCAAAGGCACCTTGTCGCAGTTGGGTTTGAACATTATTGAGTGTTGTGATGGCTTAGAAGCACTGACCTTACTTAAGGGCTGGTGTGATGAAGGCAAAGACATCAATCAAGAAATATTGTTGATGATCACCGATGCTGAAATGCCTGAAATGGACGGCTACAAGCTGACACACGAAGTACGTACTGACCCAAGAATGCATGACCTATTCATCACGCTAAATACTTCATTAAGTGGAAGTTTTAATGAAGCTATGGTTGAGAAAGTAGGGTGTAACCGCTTTATTTCTAAGTTCCAGCCAGACCTCTTGGTTGAAGTGACTCAAGAGCGAATGCGTCAGATTTTATAATTAATGCTGCTGTACGGTTTGTTTTGAGTGACCTTATAGAAAACGCTCGCTAATATTCACGCAGCATATTTTTCTTAACGAAATATGCTCAACTACTAGCGTAATTTTTCACACACAATCTAAGGTAGTTCCTCTTAATGATATGGTTAACGTCTAAAGTCGTCATGACTTTGAGCTTATTACTGTATAGGGAATTTAAGAAAAGACGTACGGAAGCTGAAGTTGAGTCATAACTCAACAACTGGAATTGAAGGGAAGCGGATGCTTCCCTTTTTCGTTTTTCTTTCTCTCTTTTCTTTAGCCAATGATCGATTGAGAACAGTTGGTACTTCGCTAATGAAAATCCCGAGATTTGGTTTTCAAGCCAACAATTTCATCGGTAATATCGATAAGTTTTCCCGCGATAACATGCACGACTTCACCTTCTTTTTCTAATATCCCTTGTACTTTTAACGCCTTGGCTGTGAGATAAGCTTGCTGTTGAGCGCGTGCGGTTGCTCCCCATACCACGACATTAATATTGCCAGTGCTATCTTCCAGCGTAACAAAGGTGACACCTGCCGCGGTGCCGGGAGATTGTTTACCTGTGACTAATCCGACAACGGTGACCATAGATTTGTGTCTTTGCTGTATTAAATCTTTCATGTGTGTGAATCGACCTAATCGTCCTGCTTCTTCGAGCAAAGTGATGGGGTGCTTGTTCAATGAAATTCCGACACTGGTGAAGTCTTCGAGTAGATCTTGCATCTCATTGGGCTTGTGCAGTACATGTTCGTCATGTCCTGCCTCAGCATCGTCATAGGCTTGGCTAAACAGAGGTAAATCCGACGCCGAGTCCATGATCGCCCAGCGAGTCTGGAAGCGGTCTCCAGAAACGTTATGTAGCGCATTGGCCGATGCCAGTAGCTCGATATCTTTCTTATTCATCGATAACTGTTTCACCTGACTAGGGTGGCGATAACCGGATGGTGGACGATTGGCGAGCACGCTTTGAATCCCATGCTCGCTGAATCCTTTGATTTGTCGCAGTCCTAAGCGAATCGCTAGACCATTCTGATGAGAGACAACCGTGTGGTCGTTTTGAGAAGCGTTCACACATACCGGAAGTATCACCACATTATGTCGTTGTGCGTCCTGTACCAACTGTGAGGGGCTATAAAACCCCATCGGTTGGCTATTCAACAGAGAAGCGTAGAAACATTCAGGGTAATAGCATTTCAACCAAGCGGAGCAATACGCTAACACCGCAAACGAAGCGGAGTGGCTTTCAGGAAAACCGTACTCGCCAAAGCCGCATATCTGTTTAAAGATCTGCTCAGCAAACTCTGTCTCATAGCCGCGCTTTTGCATTCCTTCGATGAGTTTGTTTTTAAACTTAAAGACGTTGCCATTTTTCTTCCAAGCGGCCATTGCCCGTCTGAGTTGATCTGCTTCTCCGCCTGTGAACCCTGCAGCGACCATCGCGAGTTTGATCACTTGCTCTTGGAATATCGGTACACCTAAGGTGCGCGACAGTACTGATTCCACGTCTTTAGATGGATAACTGATTGGCTCAATGCCATCTCGACGCTTGAGAAACGGATGCACCATATCACCCTGAATAGGGCCTGGGCGTACGATAGCGATTTGAATCACCAAGTCGTAATAAGTCTTCGGTTTAAGCCTTGGCAGCATGCTCATTTGTGCGCGTGACTCAATTTGGAATATCCCGACTGTGTCTGCTCGCTGAATCATGCCGTAAACCTGAGGATCGTCCTTAAGGCGAGTGATCTCAGCAATGGTCAGTGATCGCCCGTGAATACGTTTGATCAGGTCGAAACATTTACGAATCGCAGAGAGCATACCCAACGCGAGCACATCAACTTTCAGCAAGCCTAAGGTTTCTAGATCATCCTTATCCCATTGGATAATGGTTCGATCGTGCATCGCTGCATTTTCGACGGGAACCAGCTCATACAAAGGCCCTGAGGATATGACAAAGCCACCGACATGTTGAGATAAGTGACGTGGGAAGCCGATAATCTCATTAACCAAGTGGATAAACTGCTGCCCCTTCAAATAATCAGGTTGTAGCCCTAATTGAGTGAGCTGAGCCTGCCAACCTAAGCTTTTGTCCCTGCGATTGGTGTTCTTGATGAAGTAGTCGAGCTGAGTTTCTTGTAGCCCTAATGCTTTCCCCACATCTCTCACCGCACTTTTGAAGCGATAAGAGATGACTGTTGCAGCAAGTGCAGCCCGTTCTCTACCGTATTTTTTATAGATGTATTGGATGACTTCTTCACGACGTTCGTGTTCAAAATCGACATCAATATCAGGCGGCTCATCGCGCTCTTTACTGATGAAACGCTCAAACAGCACCGAGATCTGTCTTGGGTCGACAGAGGTGATTTCTAAGCAGTAACAGACCACGGAATTGGCCGCTGAACCTCGACCTTGGTAAAGAATGCCTTGGCTTTTGGCAAACATCACGATGTCATGAATGGTGAGAAAAAAGAAAGGGTAGTCAAGCTCGTCAATTAATCCCAATTCTTTATCTATGATTTGTTGGATGTCGTTAGGTACACCTTGTGGGAAGCGAGTCTGTTTTCCTTTTTCGACCAACATGCGCAGATAACTCATGGGTGTCTCCCCTTGAGGAATCAGCTCACTGGGATATTCGTATCGCAAGCTATTTAAATCAAATTCACACAGCTCAGCGATACGGTTGCTCTCTTCTAGCCACTCCGCTTTGAAGATATGAGAGAGCTTATTGATACTCCGTAAACAGCGCTCGGCATTAGCGAGTAAGTGACTGCCCACTTCGGTAATGGGCTTTTGGTACTTTATCGCAGTGAGTGAGTGCTGTAAGGGTAAGCGGTTAGCATTGTGCATTAGCACGCCACCACAAGCTGTTATCGGCAGTTGATGATGTTGTGACAGCTCAACGCAGTAATCTGTGTACTGCTGGTCGGTTTGCTTTAGGTGTCTTTGTAAGCCGATCCAAAGCCGACCTGAATGGTGCTGGGAGAGCCATTTCCCCCAATGCGCGTCTTCATTTTTCTGTTGAGGAAGCCAAAGAATAAAGCAGTGCTTAGCCGACATGATATCCCACTCAGAGAGCTGATAATGTCCCTTACTGCTACGACGTCTCGCGTTGGTAATTATACGGCACAGCTCGGCGTAGGCTTGTCTGTTTGGGCATATCAAGATCACTTGGCACTCTTCATTTAACCAAAACATGCTCCCGACAATTTGCTTGAGTGACAGTTTATGTTGCTTGATTGCAGAGTGAACCTTAACGATGCCCGCGACTGAGCACTCATCAGTAACCGCGAGTGCTTTGTAACGTAAGAAGTCGGCCTGTAAAACAAGCTCTTCCGCATGCGAAGCTCCCTCTAGAAAGGAGTAATTACTTTGACAGAAAAGCTCTGAGTATTGCTGAGACATAACGTAATCTCACTTAACCATTGCGAGTGAACATGATTGAAAAGGGACGCTGAAATTGAATAAGTAGAACGGAGGAGCTAACAAAGTTTCTTGCTGACTTACGTTCTTACCGACTAGCTAAATAAGCCGTGCAAAAACCACTGTTTATCTGGCGTTCTAAATATCCAGAGCCACCGACCGTTTTCGCTGTGAGCAATAAAGTAGTCACGAATGACCTTCTCTCCGTCCCACCAGCCAGACACAATGCGCTCTGGGCCTTGAGATAAGGTGACGCTTTCGGTTAAGGCTTCGGGCTCTGGCAGTAAAATACTGGGCCTGAGCCGCTGTTGAACGACGCTGAGAGCTATGGTTTGTTGCTCGCTCTCTGGGGGTGTTTGCCTTTTTGTCACAGACTTACTCAGTGTTGGGAGCGAATACTGATTGGCCTTTTCTGGCCTTGGGTCGTGCTGTATTTTTGGTGTTTGAATACAGGCTTGTCCAAGCTTTGCTTGCAGTAGTGAGAGCAAATCTAACGCGGCAAGTGTTCCGGTATTACCATCAAAAAGATCATGGTAGGCCATTTGGGGTTCTCCATGACGAACCAAGCTGAGGGTCAGTCCTTGAACCGGTGCGGTGAGCTTGAGTGACTCTAAGGTGAGATGAGTAAGGTTCGCCCATTTTTCAGCAAGGTAATCACCTTGTGCCGAATAAAAAGAGACAGGGTGATCGTCTTTATCTCTTAGGTGTAAAGTCAGAGTTAACTCGAAAGCCACTCGATCGCGTAGCTTCAAAAAACATTCGAGTTGATTCAGTAATTTCAGCAACGGCTTTTCGATAAATAGGATGTTTTCAATATCAAACAATAGCTCCAAATATTGCTGGAAATTCTCTGGTGGATGATAGAAATCAATCGGGTGCTTGAACTGGCCGTTAAGGCGACCGACATAATTCACCAAGTCGATATCAAAGCGGCGTGCGACCTCTTGCAAAGGCAGCTTTAATAAGTCTTCAACGGTATTGATACCGACACGGTTCAGGCGTTCCACTTGCTTGGTCGGTAGCTCACTGGAAATTAATGCTTGTTGATTGACCCAAGTTTTCATCTGCTCAATATTGTTTGTTGCTTGGTTGATCGCTTGCTTACCCAAAAGGATCGCAGAAAGCGGCGAATAACCCGTCGCAAAGTTGAACTGGATATTGAGCGTTTCTAAGTGGCTTTTGAGCTCATGCCAGTAGTTATCTAGCCCGTCGTAAAGTGACAGCATGTTAGAGGCTTTAATCAACAAACCATTAGGTGGCAATAACGCCATGTCGGAAGTGACCAGATACGCCCATTGAGCGATCTCTTTAAGCTTACTTTTCTCCAGTTCAATACTGTAAGGGTGGACGTGTAAGTTGTGGCACAAAGCTGCTGCAGACCCTAAGCCCATACCAAGCGAAATTCCCGATTGCAGCGCAGCTGGGTTTGCTTGCAGTACATGGTGATCTTTTTCATCCACGATGATAATAGGTTGTTCGCGTGAGTCTTCGCTCGAACCCAATTCATTAGAGTTAAACAAGGTATCCAACTGCAGAGATGGAAAGTGCAGATAAAGCCACAACATACGTTAGCCTTGCTTCGCAATAGGAAAAGCCAGCACAGTGTTACCAGACAAAGCGCGGTCTGAATTGTCTTCATAAACGACTTTCTCTGTGAGTAACGGCCAGTAGTGTGTCATGTCTAGAATAAAGCTGCCATACGACCAGCTGCCTTTTCTCTTAGTCACTTCAACCTTTAATCCCTGCGCGTGAGAAGAGAGTTTCATGCTTAAGGAAACGGGCAGGGATAATTGATTATGGCTGGTGGCTTTAAAGTGAAACTGCAGGCACTTACCGGTTTCACTGGCTGCTTGTAGGCGCTTTGTTTGGTGTATTTCTAGATCGGCTCCCCATAGCAATACAGAGTGACAAGCGCCGCTTTTGAGGCACTGCTCAGCTGCCCACAACGCATCGAGATCGCGTTGAGGCTGGATAACGAGAATGTTTTCTAATTCAATGCCTTGGCTGTTAAAAAACTCAGCACAGATCTTCCCTGGCGGGTTAATGAATATGGCCAGTTTTTGCGAGTTTTGTTGAGATAAATAGGGCGTCAGTAGGCGAAGCTCGCCGATCCCTTGTTGTGATTCAACTTCAATAACGCCGTGCGTCGGGAAGCCGCCATCAAGCTGTTTATCCAGTTGAGGATAGCCTGTTGAAGTGGTGCTTCCTTGCGTTGTTGATTGTAACCCTTTCCAGATTAGCTGGCGGTCTTGTAAGTTTTTTATTAGTTCATGCATAATTAAATACCTGTATATTTATACAGTATATTTAACAATGGAAAAGATGCAAAGCAAAATGACGAAAATTAGGGGAATAATACCAATCACAGTAAGTAAGTGATCATAAATAGCGCAGGAAAAATGCTTGAGAACAAGGCAGAAATTTTCGATAAGTAGTTATTCTACAATCAAAATTTCTAACGCCGTTATCGAGTGTTTTAACAAGCTAGGATGACCAGTTATTTACTACGATTGGTATCAGTGTTAGTTGATTGATTTAGATACAAAAAAAGCCGCTATGGAAGCGACTTTTTACTATTGGTCAATGATATCAAGTTACTTAGGTTGAGCATCGATACATTGGCCATTAATGTCCGTCACACTTGGGTTCATTAAGTGTAGGTACAGCGGTATGATGTCGAGTGGCGTTTTTAGCTTATTCGCATCTTCTCCAGGGTACGCTTTTGCACGCATACGTGTTTGAGTGCCACCTGGGTTGATTGCGTTAACACGGATATTTGTGTCTTCAAGCTCGTCCGCTAGGATTTGCATCATACCTTCGGTAGCAAACTTAGAAATTGCGTAAGTGCCCCAGAATGCACGGCCAGAGTGACCAACCGTTGAAGAGGTAAATACGATACGACCCGCTTCTGCTTTCTTAAGTGCAGGTAGCAGAGCTTGAGTCATCAAGAACTCAGACTTCACATTGATCTGCATAACATCATCAAAGGTTTCTTCATCAATCTGCTCAAACGGGCTCAGAGTGCCAAGAACGCCAGCATTATGAAGTAGGCCGTCTAAACGACCGAACTGTGATTGAATGGTTTCAGCCATATCAACGTAGTTCTGCTTTGTCGCACCTTTTAAATCCAATGGGATAATCGCAGGTTGTGGGTAACCAGCGCTTTCGATTTCATCGTAAATGAATTCAAGGTTTTTAACATTGCGGCCTAACAGAATGACAGTTGCACCATGTTGAGCGAAGCTTAGTGCTGCTTGGCGACCAATGCCAGCACCGGCACCTGTAACCAAAATTACTTTATCTTTGAGGGCATCTGTAGAGATTGGGTAATCCACTGTGCTTATCCTTCTTTCTTTTATTATGTTCGTCATTCCATTGATGTTTAATCACACAGATAACCGCAGGAATGATGAGAAATTCTTGGTAATCGTGACAAGATGGTTACAATACACTAATTCATACAATAGGGGATATGACATTGGAATTTTTGTTGGACTACGGCTTGTTTTTAGCCAAGATTGCGACCGTTGTAATCGCCATCATCGCAATTTTAGTGATTGCTAAATCTGTGGGTGGGAAATCAAGCGCGATTAAAGGTGAGCTGGAAATCACGAACCTATCTGAACATCATAAACAGACGATTGAACAACTAGAGCACCATCTACACGATGATGCTTTCATCAAAGCCCGTGATAAAGCAGAAAAGAAAGCGGAAAAAGAGAAAGTAAAATCACGCGGTAAAGAAGTGAAGAAAGCAGCGAAAGAGGGTGAGCTTGATAGTAAGCGTGAACCACATCTATTCGTTCTTGATTTTAACGGCAGCATTGATGCGAAAGAAGTGGCTTCATTACGTGAAGAGGTAACGGCGGTTCTGGCTGTGGCTCGTGAAGGTGATGAAGTATTGCTGAAACTTGAGTCTGGCGGTGGCATGGTTCACGGCTATGGTTTAGCGTCTTCTCAACTTGATCGTATCAAAGCGGCAGGTTTGCCTCTGACTATCTCGGTAGACAAAGTGGCGGCAAGCGGCGGTTACATGATGGCATGTATCGCAAACAAAATTGTATCTGCACCGTTTGCTATTGTTGGCTCTATTGGTGTTATCGCTCAACTGCCAAACTTCAACAAACTACTTAAAAAGCACGATATTGAGTTCGAGCAGCTAACGGCGGGTGAGTACAAACGCACGCTTACTATGTTTGGTGAGAACAGCGATAAAGCACGTGAGAAGTTTAAAGAAGAGCTAGAAGAGACACATGGCCTATTCAAAGACTTCATCCGTGACCATCGTCCTGCGTTAGATCTTGAAAAAGTAGCAACGGGTGAACACTGGTTTGGTACACAAGCACATGAACTTGGACTGGTGGATGAGATCAGCACTTCTGATGACTTAGTCGTAGCGGCATGTAAGGACAAAACGGTTCTAGCGATCCACTATGTACAGAAGAAAAAGCTTTCAGACAAACTAGCGGGCGTGGCAGGTAAATCTGCAGACAGCGTGCTGATGAAGCTGATTGAACGCGGTCAAAAGCCGATTGTTTAAGCTTATTGAGTTCTAGTTCTAGTTCTAGTTCTAGGCTTGGTGCCTTACGTTCATTTACAGACGTTTGAGCCTTAAAAAGAAAGCGCATAAGTCATCAGACTTATGCGTTTTTTTATTGCTCCACTTCCGAGCGGGTGACCACTATGTTGTAGGGGGAGCGGAGTTTTATACCAAACACTGACTTACTGTGATTGATATTAAATCTTGGCTCCATAATCATTACGTTTTGGACAAGTAGTCAGAATCTCTCTATGACCCGTATCTTTGAGCTCTTCCAAAATCACATCAAAGCCCCACAAGCGATAGAGATGCTTCATCACTTCGTCGTAGCCTTTATCAAGCGGGATGCGGTCGTGAGGCACATATTGCAGTGTCATTGAGCGGTCACCACGAACATCGACATTAAACACCTGAATGTTTGGTTCAAGGTTACTTAGGTTGTATTGCGCCGCAAGCTTCTCACGAATCAGGCGATAGCCCGGATCATCATGAATAGCACTCACCTCAATGGTATTTTTACGGTCGTCGTCGAGTACAGAGAACAGCTTAAAGTCTCGAATGATTTTTGGAGAAAGGTATTGGCTGATGAAACTTTCATCTTTGAAGTTGTGCATCGCAAAGTGCACCGCTTCTAACCAATCACTTCCGGCTAACTCAGGGAACCACTCTCTATCTTCATCGGTTGGCTCTTCACAGATGCGTCGGATGTCTCTAAACATCGCAAAGCCAAGCGCATAAGGGTTTATCCCGCTGAAATAAGGACTGTTGTAGGCAGGTTGTGCGACGACACTGGTATGGCTGTGTAGGAATTCTAAGATGAACTTATCACTCACCAAGCCTTCGTCGTAAAGGTGGTTAAGAATGGTGTAATGCCAGAAGGTTGCCCAGCCTTCGTTCATCACTTGAGTTTGTTTTTGAGGGTAGAAGTATTGGCTCACTTTGCGAACGATGCGAACACACTCTCGTTGCCAAGGTTCAAGCAGTGGTGCGTTCTTCTCGATAAAGTAGAGAATGTTTTCTTGAGGCTCGCTAGGAAAGCGGATCTTGGTCTCTTCTTCCTTACTTTTATTTTGAGGAACGGTTCGCCATAGCTCATTCACTTGAGATTGCAGATAAGCTTCGCGTTCTTCTTGTCTTGCTGTCTCTTCTGCAATGGAAATCTTCTCAGGGCGTTTGTATCGGTCTACGCCGTAATTCATCAGTGCGTGACAAGAATCAAGGAGCTGCTCGACTTCAGCAACACCATATTTCTCTTCACAACCACTGATGTACTTCTTAGCAAACAACAAGTAATCGATGATGGAACTGGCATCGGTCCATGTTTGGAACAGGTAGTTGCCTTTAAAGAAAGAGTTGTGGCCATAACAAGCGTGAGCCATTACCAGCGCCTGCATTGTGACCGTGTTCTCTTCCATCAGGTAAGCGATACAAGGATCGGAGTTGATTACGATTTCGTATGCCAAGCCCATTTGGCCATGCTTGTAGTTTTGCTCGGTTTGAATGAATTTCTTACCAAAAGACCAGTGGTTGTAATTGATAGGCATACCAATGCTCGAGTAGGCATCCATCATCTGTTCTGAAGTAATCACTTCAATCTGGTTTGGGTAAGTATCTAAACGGTAATGCTGCGCAACACGTTTGATTTCTACGTGGTATTTCTCCAAGAGGTTGAACGTCCAATCTGGACCATCAGGCAGCATCTTGTCGTTTTTCTTTTTTGCAGCTTTGTTTTTCTCTGCAACGTTTGATTTCGCTGTCATGGCAAACTCCCTTACGCTGTCTCTTTCTGGAACAGTTCTCTAAACACAGGAAAAATATCATCCACCGTTTTAATGTTTTTCATGGCGAAGTTGTCAAAGCTACTCTCGAGTTTTTCGTATTCGTGCCAAAGTGTTTGATGAGAGCGGCGTGTTATTTCGATGTAAGAGTAATATTGGCAAGTTGGCAGAAGCGTATTGACCAGTAACTCTTTACAGCGAGGAGAGTCATCAGCCCAGTTATCGCCATCAGAGGCTTGTGCTGCATAGATGTTCCACTCATTAGCAGGGTAGCGGTCTGCGACAATTTCCTTCATCAGTTTCAGTGCGCTCGAAACAATGGTGCCACCCGTTTCTTGTGAGTAGAAAAACTCATGTTCGTCGACCTCTTTAGCCTGAGTATGGTGACGAATAAACACAACATCGACGTTTTCGTAGGTGCGATTTAAGAACAGATACAGAAGAACATAAAAGCGCTTCGCAATATCTTTTGTGGCCTGATCCATAGAGCCCGATACATCCATTAGACAGAACATCACGGCTTGGCTAGATGGAATAGGGCGCTTCTCGTAGTTTTTAAAACGTAAGTCGAAGGTGTCAATGAACGGCACGCTTTCAATCTTTTTACGTAACTCGGCAATCTCTTCTTTGAGGCGACCTTCCTCAAAAGGTTGTGCCGGCTCCGTCATTTTAACTTGGTCAAGCTGTTCCATCAGTAGGTTAAGCTCGCGCTTTTTACCTGCTGTCATCGCGGTTCTACGAGCCAGAGATTGCTGTAGTGAACGAACGATAGCGATGTTGGATGGAATCCCCGCGCTTTGGTAACCAGAGCGGTGAGTTTTCCATTCGGTGATTTTGTTGACCTGATTTTTCTCTAGATTAGGTAGAGCTAAATCTTCAAAGAGAATATCAAGATACTCATCTTTTGAAATTTGGAAGGTAAATTCATCTTGGCCTTCGCCATCAGGACTTGCGTCGCCTTGGCCTGAGCCACCACCTTGACCACCACCTTTAGGGCGTTCGATTTTATCGCCAGTGATGAACTGATCATTACCTGGGTGAACGCGCTCTCTTACGCCGCCTTGACCTTGGTGAAAGTTCGGCTCTTTGATGTCTTTATGGGGAATAGTGACGTCTTCACCTGTTTCTGTATTGGTGATTGAGCGTCGGTTAACTGCATCGGCCACAGATTCTTTGATTTGCTCTTTATGGCGTCGTAAGAAACGCTGTCTATTCACAGCACTCTTATTTTTGCCATTGAGCCTCCGATCGATAAATTGTGCCATAAGAACTCCCTCTCAGCTGATGTCGCGATCCTACTTTTTATTCGGGTATAAGAGTTATTGATTTACTAAGGTATAAAAGTTATTGGTTTATACGAGCTGCTCAGTTGAGCAGCTCAATACCGTTTAGTTATGAGGATTTACGAACTCTTAGGTACCACTCAGATAGCAGTCTCACTTGCTTCTCGGTGTAGCCTTTTTCCATCATACGAGCAACGAAGTCGTCATGTTTTTTCTGATCATCCGTTGAGGTCTTAGCATTGAACGAAATAACAGGAAGTAGCTCTTCTGTGTTAGAGAACATTTTCTTCTCAATCACAGTGCGCAGTTTCTCGTAGCTCGTCCACACTGGGTTTTGACCGTTATTGTTGGCTTTGGCACGAAGCACAAAGTTCACAATCTCATTTCGGAAGTCTTTAGGGTTACTGATACCGGCTGTCTTCTCGATTTTCTCTAGTTCACCATTCAGAGAAGCACGGTCAAATAGTTGGCCTGTTTCTGGGTCGCGGTACTCTTGGTCTTGAATCCAGAAATCTGCGTAGGTGACATAGCGGTCGAAGATATTCTGACCGTACTCAGAGTAAGACTCTAGATAAGCGGTTTGAATTTCTTTACCGATGAACTCTACGTAGCGTGGCACTAGGTATCCTTTCAAGAACTCTAGGTACTTCTCGGCGGTCTCTTGAGGGAACTGCTCCCGTTCGATTTGCTGCTCAATAACGTAGAACAGGTGCACTGGGTTCGCGGCCACTTCGGCTTGGTCGAAGTTAAACACACGAGACAGGATCTTAAAGGCGAAACGCGTTGATAGCCCAGACATGCCTTCGTCAACGCCAGCATAATCTCGGTACTCTTGGTAGCTCTTCGCTTTTGGATCGGTGTCTTTTAGAGTCTCACCATCGTAAACACGCATCTTAGAGAATAGAGATGAGTTTTCAGGCTCTTTTAGTCTCGAAAGAATGCTGAATTGCGATAGCAGATCGAGTGTGCTTGGTGAGCAAGGCGCTTGGGATAGCTCACTGTGCTCAAGCAGTTTCTTGTAGATCTTAACTTCTTCAGACACACGCAGACAGTAAGGGACTTTTACAATGTACACACGGTCGAGGAATGCTTCGTTGTTTTTGTTGTTACGGAAGGTCTGCCACTCAGATTCGTTCGAGTGAGCGAGAATCATACCGTCAAATGGCAGTGCAGAAAGCCCTTCGGTACCGTTGAAGTTACCTTCTTGTGTTGCCGTAAGTAGAGGGTGTAATACTTTGATTGGCGCTTTGAACATCTCCACGAATTCCATCACACCTTGGTTGGCTTTACAAAGCGCACCAGAGTAGCTGTAGGCATCAGGATCATCTTGAGAGAAGTGTTCAAGTTTACGAATATCAACTTTACCAACCAGAGACGAGATATCTTGGTTGTTTTCATCACCTGGCTCCGTTTTCGCGATCGCAACTTGATCGAGAATAGAAGGGCGCAGTTTGATGACTTTGAATTTGGAAATATCACCGCCAAAATCGTGCAGACGTTTTGCTGCCCACGGAGACATAATTGAGCGAAGATAGCGTTTCTCAATGCCATATTCATTCTTCAATAAGTCGCCGTCTTCGTTAACGTCGAATAGACAGAATGGGTGATCGTTTACTGGGCTTCGTTCACCGTCAGCAGACAATACATAGATTGGTAGTTTCTGCATCAGGGCTTTGAGTTTTTCAGCGAGAGAAGATTTACCACCGCCCACAGGGCCAAGTAGGTAAAGGATTTGTTTACGTTCTTCTAAACCTTGCGCAGCATGTTTTAAGTAAGAAACAATCTGTTCAATCGCATCTTCCATACCGTAGAAATCTTTAAATTCGCTGTAGCGTGAGATGACACGGTTCGAGAAAATACGACTCAGTTGAGGGTCTTGAGCAGTGTCAATAACCTCTGGTTCGCCAATGGCTAGTAATAAGCGCTCGGCAGCATTAGCGTAAGCACTTTTATCGTCTTTACACAGCCCTAAGAACTCCTGCAATGTCAGCTCTTCTTCCTTGGCTGCTTCATAACGTGATTGATAGTGGTCAAAGATACTCATAGTCACATTCCCCTTGTTAACCAGTCAAAACTGACGAGCGATTGAAAAATAGGCTCTCCCTACATTTTAAGGTTAGACCGCTTCCACAATTTTGCTTAACAATTATGTATTTATTTACAATTTTGCGTGTGAAAAACGTGGCGAGCGCAATAGGCAACTTGAGGCGCGTAGAATCAAATTATTTTACATTCGAGGGGATCTGGCCGTTTGTTTTGAGATTTTAGGTCGCTTAACAATACTCACAATGGATTTATGTGCATTAGATGTATAACTGGGCTCTATTGATTTTTGGAATGGAGTACCATATAATGCGCGAAGTTATCAAAAATTGCTCAATAAATAGGTAGATGTAGTGAAGAATAATGGGTTCAAAATAGTGGCTATCTGCATGTTACGCCAAATGTTCGAGTAACTGGTGGCGTTCGTTATACCAACCTTGAAGGTGATATAGAGAATAGCCCAATACTTGAAAGTGGTATCAACATGGCCGCGAACGTTGGTGTTGCTTACGTTTTCTAGTTGCTTTGGTTTTTCTCTTTGTGTGCGAACATTAAAAAAAGGGTTACTCATGATGAGTAACCCTTTTTCTTGAAACTTTTTAAAAGTTATCGCTGATCTATTAACGAATTAAGCGCTAAAGATTTGAGATAGCTCTGTCGCACATAGGTGGTACTGACGAGGGCAGTTGCGCCATGTTGTTAGCATGCGACGGTACTTCTCTAGCATTGGCATCTGGCTATTGAAGTGGTGATCGGCTTTGTCGAATTGAGGGTAAAGACCTTCAGAATCAACAAGGAAACGCACGTAGTGTACGATCTGCGCTTCAGAAGCGATATCAAAACCTAAGAACTGCAGGCGACGTTGGTCTACTTCAGCACGCTCTTGTTCTGCAAGCATTTTGTTCGACTCTTGCATTGCATGGTACATCTCCATGATGTCGATAATTTCGCGACATTCTGCTTCAGTCAAACAACCAAACTCTTTGTTAAGTTCACGCATTTGGAGTTCGTAACCACGTTCTACAATCGTTTGTAGGCGCTGGTATTTCGCCGAGTTCTCAGGGTTCATTTGAGACATTAGGTAGTATTGATTTGATAGAATTAGACGCTGAGCATTGGTCATTTCCATGGGATGAGCCTCACTAAAAAACTAAATGTTATATTCTTTTGTTGCAGTAAGAGTAACAGCATTCCTACGCGTGGAAACATGATCTCAACACGGATTTAATATGATTTTTTTAATTGATAAACAAAAGTTGTAAAGAAAAGTGAAAGGATAGTTAGCGCTAGAAAAGAAAACGCCCCAATCGAAATTGAGGCGTTTAAAATAGAGGTTGAGCATCGTCTGCAGTATTAGTATTTTACGTTTGAATGATACTGGCTAAGAACAGCAACAATCTCATCCATTTTCTCTTTGCTTGGCGGATTTGTACCTTCAAGAGGGTAGTCAAAACCAAGTGCTTCCCACTTATGTGCACCCAGCTTATGGTATGGAAGCAGCTCTACTTTCTCGATGTTATCCATGTCTTTGATGAATTCACCTAGCAGATGAGCATCTTCAGGCGTGTCCGTGTAGCCAGGGACAATCACATAACGAATCCACGTCTTCTTACCGATTTTGTGTAGGTAGCGCGCAAAATCCAGAGTACGTCTGTTTGATACACCAATGAAATCGTGGTGAATCTCATCTCGCATGTGCTTAAGATCCAACATAACTAGATCAGAGGCTTCTAGGACTTCATCAACCACTTCAGTGTGCTTACGAATGTAGCCATTAGTATCAAGACAAGTGTGGATGCCTTCAGCTTGAGCTGCGCGGAAAAAGTCACGAACAAACTCAGGTTGTAGCATCGCTTCACCACCAGAACAGGTGATACCACCGCCCGATGCTTTCATGAAATGACGGTATGATTTTGCTTCGTTGATGATCTCTTCGACCGTTACTTCCTTTCCGTCATGAAGATCCCATGTATCACGGTTATGACAGTACATACAACGCATTAAGCAGCCTTGAAGAAACACAATAAAGCGGATACCAGGGCCATCGACAGTACCACAAGATTCGAATGAGTGAATGCGACCAGTTGTAGACATGAGCTATTCTCGTAGAGGAATTTATACCGTTTATTTTATTACAAAAACGGTACATAAAATAGGGTCAAATGGTAACGAGACCTTTAAAAATAAAGGCAACCACCTGTGAAGATGATTGCCTTTATTAAACTTGAAAAGTAAAGGACGAAAGCCCTTACTGGTGGCTAGAAGAAAGCAAACATTGTGATACCGCCAGTGGTGTACACTGACTCTTTCGCTTCTTCGTAATCCGGTGTTTTTGCGGTTAGCGCGAAAGAGGCACCAACGTATCGGTTATACCAAGCGACACCCAATACAGCAGTTGCTTGAATGTTCTCTAAAGTCACATCGTAGATCGCTGGATCTTCGTTGTTTTTATTAGCGTACTCATCAACACCTGAGCGATCGCCTTCGATAGTCAGGTCGTTGAATCGGTAGCGACCTTCGAGGCCTGCATAGGTAAACCAACCAGCGTTTGATGCGCCGATCATGCCCGGTTTGAATGGGTTTTCTGTGGTGATGTTAGCTGCACCAAAGTTACCGCCTAAGTCTGTACCCCAACGAAACATGAAGCCCGTTGAAATGTCACTTCTAAAGTTACCGACGTTGATTTCAGAAACGTTAGAGATTTCGTAGTCAGTATTCGCAAGAGCTTGATTACGCATTAGGTTGAAATGGCTTAGGTAACCAACGCTTCCCGCCCATTCATCATCGACTTGGTATTCCCAACCCATCGGCTCATCCGACTTAGTGATTGAGTGAACCAGCTTTTGAGCATCTTCAGACAGTGCACGTTCGCCCGTAGTACCAAACGTGATATTAAAACGCTGGGCTTGCTGTGGGTTTAAGCTGATGTAATTGAATTCAGTGTGAAGGTAACCTGCGTATGGGCGATCATTAGGCGATGGCGTTTCTAACTCAATGTCAGAAGGCGTATACATCTTGTGGCCAATGGTGATTTCCCACTTGTCTAGAGAGCTTGCGCCCCAGTAGGAAAGACTCAATGGTTTTACCCAGTTATATGGCGTAATACTTGATGATGTGTAACCCAGAAATAAGCCGTTGGTATAGTCTTGGTCGACACCAAAAATACCATCATTATCTAAAGCAAAAGTTAACGTAGAACGCTCAGAGGCTAAAGATGAGAAAGAGAGAAGAATCAGGGGTAAACAACGCAGGTATTTCATGGAGCAGTTACTCTTAAATTATGAACCGAGATATTACCGTAATTTGACAGAATTTGTGGAAAAAAAGTGAATGGCAGGGTGCTTTTTTGCTCAACCTAACATTTCGCGGGATAGGTGAGTGTAGTGCGATTTATTTCAGATATAAAAAAGCCCCGCACATTGGCGAGGCTAATATTATTTACTGTCTATTGAGCGTGAGCTTATAGAGATTCAGTAAATGTACGTGCGATTACGTCAGCTTGTTGCTCTGCAGTTAGAGAGTTAAAGCGAACAGCGTAACCAGATACACGGATTGTTAGCTGAGGGTATTTCTCAGGGTGCTTAACTGCGTCTTCAAGAGTTTCGCGGTTAAGAACGTTAACGTTAAGGTGTTGACCACCTTCAATGCCAGCTTCGTGGTGGAAGTAACCATCCATTAGGCCTGCAAGGTTAGCACGTTGGCTGTCTTGTTCTTTACCTAGTGCGTTTGGCACGATAGAGAACGTGTAAGAGATACCATCTTGTGCGTCAGCAAACGGTAGTTTACCTACAGACGTTAGTGAAGCTACAGCGCCTTTCTCATCACGACCGTGCATTGGGTTTGCACCAGGAGCGAAAGGAGCGCCAGCACGACGACCGTCTGGAGTGTTACCTGTTTTCTTACCGTAAACCACGTTAGACGTGATAGTAAGAACTGACTGTGTAGGGATAGAGTTACGGTAAGTCTTAAGCTTACGGATCTTGTTCATGAACGTAGAAACTAGTTCACAAGCAATATCATCTACACGAGAGTCGTTATTACCGTATTTAGGGTAATCGCCTTCAATTTCGAAGTCAGTTGCAATGCCATCTTCGTCGCGGATTGGTTTAACAGTCGCGAACTTGATTGCAGACAGTGAGTCAGCTGCAACAGATAGACCAGCAATACCACAAGCCATTGTACGACGAACGTCACGGTCATGAAGAGCCATTAGAGACGCTTCGTAGCTGTACTTGTCGTGCATGTAGTGAATGCTGTTTAGTGCAGTCACGTATTGCTTAGCTAGCCAGTCCATGAAGTGATCTAGACGGTCCATTACTTTATCGTAATCAAGAACAGCGTCAGTCATTGGAGCTTCTTTAGGACCAACTTGCATCTTAAGTTTTTCGTCCACACCGCCGTTGATTGCGTAAAGCATTGTTTTCGCAAGGTTAGCACGAGCACCGAAGAACTGCATTTGCTTACCAACGATCATTGGAGATACACAACAAGCGATAGCGTAATCATCAGACTCAAGGTCAGGACGCATTAGGTCATCATTTTCGTACTGGATAGAAGAAGTATCGATAGATACCTTCGCACAGAAACGTTTGAAGCCGTCAGGTAGTTGCTCAGACCAAAGAACAGTGATGTTTGGCTCTGGAGAAGGACCCATAGTGTATAGAGAGTTTAGGAAACGGAAGTTCGAACGCGTTACTAGCGTACGACCGTCGATACCCATACCACCCATAGACTCTGTTGCCCAGATTGGGTCGCCAGAGAATAGCTCATCGTACTCAGGAGTACGTAGGAAACGAACCATACGCAGCTTCATTACGAAGTGGTCGATCATTTCTTGTGCTTGGTCTTCTGTGATTTTGCCAGCAGCGATATCACGCTCGATGTAGATGTCTAGGAAAGTCGAAGTACGACCTAGAGACATTGCAGCACCGTTTTGAGATTTAACAGCAGCTAGGTAGCCGAAGTAAGTCCACTGGATAGCTTCTTGAGCAGTTTGAGCTGGCTCAGAGATATCGAAACCGTATTTCTCAGCCATTTGCTTGATTTGACCTAGAGCACGATGTTGCTCAGAAATCTCTTCACGCAGTTGCATTGTTTCTGCTAGGTTTTCACCGTTTTCGAATTGCTCTTGAAGAGAAGCAAACTGAGCTTGCTTGTCTTTCATTAGGAAGTCGATACCGTAAAGTGCAACACGACGGTAGTCACCAATGATACGACCACGGCCGTAAGCATCAGGAAGACCAGTCAGAACACCAGACTTACGACATTTTAGGATATCAGGAGTATAGATATCGAAAACGCCAGCGTTGTGTGTTTTACGGTATTCTGAGTAGATTTTTGAAACCATTGGGTCAAGAGTTTCACCGTATGCTTTACAAGAACCTTCAACCATACGTACACCACCGTTAGGGATGATTGCACGTTTTAGTGGCTTCTCAGTTTGTAGACCAACGATAGTCTCAAGATCTTTCTCGATGTAACCTGCATCGTGAGCAGTAATGGTAGAGATAACAGAAGTATCGAAGTCTACAGGTGCTTTAGTTGCGTTTTCCTGTTTGATACCTTCCATTACCGAAGACCAAAGCTTGTTAGTTGCTTCAGTACCCTCAGAAACTAGGAAAGACTCGTCGCCTTCATACGGCGTGTAGTTCTTTTGAATGAAATCACGAACGTTTACTTCGCTTTGCCACTCACCTGCAGCAAAATCTTCCCAAGCTTTAGCAAATTGCTCTGCCATGACATACCTACCTTTTTAGTAGAAAAAATACGTACATTAACACTGTTGAGCCAGCGCCCCTCGTAAGGGTAGTACACTCTTATTAATAACAATATATATGAGCATATAAGCATCATATGGTTATATATATTGTCACTACCTTTTATATGTTGTCTTTACTCTATGTATTCAAGACTACGCTAAAAAATTTCTGCAAACCTTAAACTAAATCAATAAATGCCAAAAAAAGTTGAAAAAATTTGAGTGGCAGGGGTTGCCACCCAAACTTTTTTTTAATCCTAATACTACTTTTGTGTAGTAAGGACTATTATAGCCAAGCTTTTAGACCATACTGACCTTCTAGCATACCAACTGCAAGCATTGCCACTAGACAGATAACTAAAACGCCAACAGGGATAACAATCTTATCTACAAATGATAGACGCTTTGCACGCTCTTTATCACCAATTAGACCATTATTATCAAGAAGCATAGTTAGTGCCCATGCTAATACTGGGTTAACAACCGCTGAACCAAAGATACAGATACCAGCCGCTTGAGAATCTTTTGAATCCTTAACCATTTGCATACCTGCTTCAAGTAGAGGTAGAGATACACCTACAAGTAGCGCAACACGCATCACTGGTGGCCATACTGCTACGTCCATCGGGAAACCAAGAATCGCAACAATAATACACAGAGAACCAAGCAAGATAGCGCCGCCAGGGATTGGACGTTTCGCGATTGCTGCTGGGATCATGTAAGTACCCCAAGAAGATGTGATGTTACCACCACCTACTGCAGTACCGACCATTTGACGAACAGAACACATCGTCATTGTGTCATCTACGTCCATCAGAACTTTTTCAGAACGTTTAGGGTAGTTCAGCTCTTGGAAGATACGGTGACCTAGGAAGTCTGGTGACCACATTGCTACTGCAAGAATAGCGAACGGTAGCGAAGCGATGAAGTGCTCAACGTTTGGCAAGCCAAGCATCCAACCTTCAGAAGTCGAACCCCACCAGTAAACTGGGTTTAGGTTTGGAATGCCCATTTCAGTTTCGAACACGATATCGAAACCAGCGCCTAATGCTAATGCAATAGCAAGGCCTGTAAACGCACAAACTGGAATAGCTAACCAACGCTTGTTCACTTTTGCTAAGAAAGCGTAGATAGCAATAGTAATAGCAAGAACGATAAGACCCACGTAACCCATGCTACCCGCTTCAACAGTAGAAGATTGAAGACCAACCGCCCATGCTTGAATTGAGTTGATTTGGCTCATGGTACCGGTTAAGCCTAAGAATATGAGCAAGCCACCTGCTGTACCTTCAGAAGTTAGGTTAACAAGTTTAGATCCGCCTTTTAGGAAACTTAGGATGAGACCGAACACACCGATCAGGATGGCCAATGCAAGAGGGTGAGCACCAGCGAGAGCGATGGTACCGATAAGAGGGATCATTGGGCCGTGGTTGCCGGCAAGGTTTGCTTTAGGGTTAAAGAAACCAGAAGCAAGGATACAAAACAGTAGTGCAGGAATAAGCATTTCTACACGAGCGACTTCAATTGCGAAGTCTTTACCTAGGTTTACGTGATCCCAAGCTTGAGTTAGGCCATCAGCCCACGACATCATTACTGCAGAGTACATCGCAATGATACCAATAGTACCAGCAAGTGCAGGAACAAGATCTTCAAGTTCAAAGCGGAAGTCACGACCTGGAAGGTTTAAACCGAAGCGGCGAGGCTTCATGATTTGAAGTTCGTGATCTAGATAATCTGAGCGGCTCTCAAATTCAGAAGCAGGACGGTGTAGCTCTTTATAGCTTTTCTCTTCTACTTCAGAGTTCGCATTATTGACAACGTCTGACATAGATTCCTCATATTTTTTGTTAGTAATTCTAAAATTGAATTCTATAAGTTCGCGTAATTGCGTTATTTCTTAGTTATAACTCATTAACATTATGTTGCACGGTTTTGCTGTGCTTTATGCAGCTAAGTTAAAAGAAATGTTTGGCATTTTTAATGCCTTATTCTTTGCTGAGGAGTCTAACAAGCTTACCCTTTAGGGTGATTGATCTTGATCACTTTATGAGTATATGTGAAAGAAAGCTACAAAACGCAGCGATTCATTAACTTCCCATTGATGAATCGTGTAATTAGTTTTCACAAATTGACGTTTACCTATCTTCTTCGAGCCTTTGTCGTCATGGCTCGAGTTCAATACTCAATTCTTACTGAGTTATTTCACTATTACTTGCTTCCCAACTGTTCCGAGTGAAATGCTTACAATGTAATAACCTTAAAATAATTGTGCCTTACGGTGTGTATGTAGTGTTGAGCGTGCAGATTATATTTTGCAGATCTCGGCGTATCTAAGTTCACAAAACTTGTTTTTCTTGTGAGACATCAAGCTACGTGAATCTCATTTTGATTAACTTTATTTAAACAATGTAAGGGGTGTAATTGCAGCTTATTGATAGAACTCATTCATTAAATTGAGGCGAAAACGCTACCTTTTGCATAATAAGTCAGAGTGAATCGCTATTTATACCAATTTATCAGGTTAATAATTTGTTGCATGTTGTTTCGTGTGGTGCTAGTTTGTATCGCATGAAAAGGTCGGAGTACCTTGCATTTTCACAAACTTGGGAGAGAAAGCGCATGAAAGATGTACCAGCGCTGGACATAAAGGATCTACACAAAACGTTTGGTCAAAATGAAGTTTTAAAGGGAATTTCACTTTCTGCGCATAAAGGCGATGTTGTATCGATTATCGGGTCTTCAGGGTCGGGTAAAAGTACTTTCCTTAGATGTATCAACCTTTTAGAGACACCAACTGCAGGCGAGATTTGGGTTAATGGCGAATTAATTCAAATGAAAAACAACCGCCAAGGCGTATCTGTTCCTGCCAACGAAAAACAAGTACAGCGTATCCGTTCACGCTTAGCGATGGTTTTTCAAGGCTTCAATCTTTGGTCTCACCTGACCGTTCTCGAAAATGTTATCGAAGCACCCGTTCACGTATTAGGTGTACCTAAAGCTCAAGCGATTGAAAATGCAGAACTACTACTTAAAAAAGTAGGCTTGTATGAGCGCAAAGATTACTACCCAGGTCATTTATCCGGTGGACAACAACAACGAGCGGCAATTGCTCGAGCGTTAGCGGTTGATCCGGAAGTGATGCTGTTTGATGAGCCAACATCAGCACTTGACCCTGAGTTAGTAGGGGAAGTACTCGGTGTAATGCGAGATCTAGCAGAAGAAGGAAGAACCATGCTTGTGGTAACACATGAAATGGCTTTTGCTCGTGACGTATCAAACCATGTGATGTTCCTGCACCAAGGTCTAGTGGAAGAACAGGGCGATCCAGCTAAACTGTTTACGGAACCTGAATCTGAACGTTTACAACAATTTATCTCATCGATTTACTAATCAGAATTGAAACGCCGTTGCCAACGGTAAACAGCGACGGTGTGAACAATAAAACACAACAAGTAAGTTAATAAGCAACAACAAACACAATATTAAAACTAGCAAAACATAAAAACCTAAATCACAGGAGTAGGGATATGAAAAAGTGGTTATTAGTCGCGGCACTTGCTGCAACTGCTGCAACGGGCGTAGCTCAAGCAAAAGAATGGAAAACAGTACGCTTTGGTATTGAAGGTGCTTACCCTCCATTTAGCTGGACAGAAGCTGACGGGTCACTGAAAGGCTTCGATGTCGATATGGCTAACGCACTTTGTACTGAAATGCAGGTGCAGTGTAAGATCGTTGCACAAGACTGGGATGGTATCATTCCTTCTCTACTTGCTCGTAAATATGATGCGATCATCGCGGCAATGTCTATCACGGAAGAGCGTAAGAAAAAAATCGACTTCACTGGTAAATACGCACTTATCCCAAACAAGTTCATCGCTAAGAAAGGTGCAGGCCTTAACTTTGATGATCTAAGCGGTCAAAAGATTGCAGTTCAACGTGCAACAACTCACGATAAATACCTAACAGACAACTACGGCGATACAGTAGAGATCGTTCGTTACGGTTCATTCGACGAAGCTTACCTTGATCTAGCAAACGGTCGTGTTGCTGCTGTACTAGGTGATGCATCTGCTCTAGAAGAAGGCGTGCTGAACAAAGCTGGTGGTGAAGACTACGAGTTTGTTGGCCCCTCTCTAACGGATCCTAAGTGGTTCGGTGAAGGTATGGGTATTGCTGTTCGTAAGCAAGACAAAGATCTGACTAAGCAATTAGATGCGGCAATCCTTTCACTACGTGAAAAAGGCATCTACCAAGATATCGCGGCTAAATACTTCAACTACGACGTATACGGTCAGTAATCTTTAGCGTCAATTCTTAAGGGAGAGGTTCTCCTCTCCCTGTCTTACCAACTTTTTCGCAGTTCTGTTGGAATCCATTATGTTTGATTTACAAGGATATGAAGCGTCGATCCTGAAAGGGGCGGTGCTCACAATCGAAGTTGCCTTGCTGTCGCTAATTTTAGCTATGGTTCTTGGTATGCTAGGTGCCTTAGCAAAACTCGCGCCTTATCGCTGGGCTCGTGCTATTGCAACCCTCTACACAACCGTCATTCGAGGCATTCCAGATCTCGTACTGATGATGCTGATTTTCTTTGGTGGACAAATCCTTTTAAACAACAGTTTGTATTCCATCAACGAGTGGCTCAACGAGTGGTTTGCATCCAGTGATCCTAACCACGAATGGACCGCTTACTTACCTGATTATATTGATGTCAGCCCATTTGTTGCTGGTGTCTTAACCATAGGCTTTATTTTCGGTGCCTATATGGCAGAAACGTTCCGTGGTGCCATCATGGCTGTCGACAGCGGTGAAATGGAAGCGGCAAAAGCTTATGGTATGAGCCCTGTAAAGGCGTTTCACCGCATACTGCTACCGCAGATGATTCGTCACGCATTACCGGGTTTTGGGAATAACTGGCTGGTATTACTTAAAACCACTGCGCTGGTTTCGATTATTGGCCTAGAAGACATGGTACGTGTTAGTGCACTGGCGGCGGGTTCAACCAAAATGCCATTCACTTTCTACATGACTGTGGCGATTATCTTCTTATTCTTCACCAGTGTTTCAACGGGCTTACTTAAGCTGGTTGAACGTAAATTCAGTATCCACGCGAGGTAGTTATGGACTTTTCATTGATAATTGAAAGCCTGCCGATTTACCTTGGTGGTTTATGGACAACGGCTTGGATGGTTTGCGTTGCTTTGATCATTGGCTTATTCGTCGCCATACCACTAGCTATCGCTCGTAACAGTCCAAATATGCTGATTAATGCTCCGGCTTGGTCATTCATCTATTTCTTCCGTGGTACGCCATTACTGGTTCAGCTGTACCTGATTTACTACGGTATGGACCAATTCTTCCCAGTGAAAGACACATTATGGGAAAACGCGTGGTTCTGTGCTTTGGTGGCATTCATTCTTAACACGTCAGCTTATACTGCTGAGATCATTCGCGGTGCGATTAATGGCTTACCGAAAGGTGAAGTGGAAGCAGCAAAAGCTTACGGCATGAGCACACCTAAGACTTACCGTCGTATCATCTTACCAAGTGCTCTACGTCGTGCATTACCGGCTTACAGTAACGAAGTTATCTTCATGCTTCACGGCTCTGCGGTAGCTGGTATCGTAACCATTATGGATCTAACCGGTGCAGCTCGTTTGGTTAACTCTCGTTACTATGCCCCATTCGAGTCTTTCCTAACGGCAGGTCTGTTCTACATGGCACTAACGTTCATCATCATCGCGATTTTCAAATTCGCAGAGAAGCGTTTCCTTGCTTATCTAAGACCCCTTAGCTAATTGCACGGTATTCACACAGTTAACAAAACGGCGCTCATTGAGCGCCGTTCTTATTTAGGGTTTGTATAGGAATTAGTTGAGTAGCTCTTTGAAGCAAAAAGGACTTATTACACAAGCAATAAGTCCTTTAACTTTGTTTCTGATTTACTAGTTCAAAAAGCAATTAAACTTCATTTACGCCAATGAAATCACCATCAAAGGATGCATCAGTGTAGATGATGACTTCTTTGCCTCCTTTGGTGAAGCTATAAGCGGTAATCGTTTCAGTTCCATCGAGTCCAAGTTTATCTTGCATATCTTGGTCTAGCGTCACTGATGTTGCGGTTTGGTATTGGAATCCTTGAAGATGACTTGCGTCGATATCTTCAATTCCTAAAGCAAAGAATTCAGCAACTTGGTCGTCGTTCTTTGCTCTATTACCATCAAGGTCATGGTTTTGATTGAAGGTTTTACCTAGAGAAATAGTCAGTTTGTCATTAGCTGAGTCTCCCCCTATGACTGCTTCAAACCCATTGATGTTTGACCCCTTCGACATGTCGATATCGACACCACCAGGGTCATTGGCGACCAGTACATCGAACCCTTTACCACCATGAATTAGAGTATCCTCTGCATCAAAGGCTACTGTATCGTTGCCTTTACCAGCACGGATTTCGTCTGCACCACCACCACCAATGATGATGTCATCGCCTTTACCGCCTTTGATATGGTCGATTCCGTCTCCGCCATCAAGCCAATCATCGCCTTTACCACCAAACAATTGCTCTGGTTGGTCGTCGATTTCAACGGTGGTTACCACATCATCGAAGTCACCATCACCGCCAGGGTTGTCATTCCAGAACTGATTTCCGAGTTCTGTACCCGGATTGAAGTTGTTAATGCCGCTAACATCTAAGGTAAGGTTGCCGTTACTACCGACTAAATCTTGTACGCCCAGCAAGAAGGGGTGGTCACTATTGTTAGAGCTGGTCGCTTGTTGAGTGTTTAAGTCAATTGCGATACTTTCGCCTGAGACGAAACCGTCATTCCCGCCATCTGGGATAATGAAGAACCCGAGCGTATCAACGCAATCATCACAGTGCCCCAAATCGAGACTAAAGCTGTTGCCAGCTTCAGAGTTTGGAAGGTGATCTTTCACATTCCCCCAAATGACTTCAGCGTTTACATTGCCTTCACTGTCTTTTGTGAAGTAACCAAACGAATTTTCGAAGCCCGCTTCGGTGCCTTCCATAGTGACGTCAATAGTCCCTCTGAAGCTACTTACATCGTAGTAACCCGTCTCAGGATCGAGTTCAGGTATGCCACCTTTGGCGTTGTCACCACCAAGAATGACATCGTCCCCACGACCACCGCGCAATATATCGGTTCCGTCACCCGTTAGGCCATCGGTGGTAACAGAAGTGACGTAGTAGTCACTTGAATCGGCATTAGCGTCTCCGTTTTTGTCAAATGCAGGACCAACGGCAGTAAACTGAAGTTCATCAAAGGCTTTAAAGCCAGTCTCATCAGGACCGATGTTTAGATAACCGCTGTTGTTATTGCCATCCGCTAAATCGCTCGCAATGAAATCGCCCTCAGCGACCAGAATACCTTCTCGATATGCTGCCCAATGGCCAGCCTCATCTACGCCATTGTCGCCTTCATTTAAGTAGAGGTTGGATATACCGACTTTAGCAATCATTGTATGTTCGTCTAAGCTGACAGAAAACATCTCTGATGCACCTTCACCAGAACCGCCGTCGTAGCTGAAGCCAATTTGAGCAAGCACGCCAGCCTCTGCTGCGCCATCTACCCCATAACCTGTACCGCCAGAACTTGCATTACCTGTATCAACGGTACCGACAGATCCATCAGCGTTGTAGGCGGTTGAATTTGCTGATAGGTCGACGGATGTCGTTGGCTCCGCTAATTCAAACTCGCCGGTTCCTTCGTTAAACGACAGCGCTTCAAAGTTATCGCCGATAATTACGTCATTCCCTTTACCGCCTCGAATCAAGTCGTTCCCAGCGGCGCCTTCATTTGCAGCGTCTGGCCCGTTATCACCAATGAGCACATCGTTATGCAGTACCTGCTTCAATGACACATTATCAATCAGAGCCCCAAAGGTGTCTTCTGCGCCGTCGGCAATAAAATTGAGTGAGTAATTTCCTGAAGAGAGATCGACATCTTCGCTAAACAGATCCCAATCATCATCGACGCCGTCAATGTCTTGGAAAGACTTCTCGAATACAACGTCGGTGCCCGCCATTATTTGGACTGTGAAAGGAGCGGTGGTGCTATCGCCTCCTTTATTACGGAAAGCGTAGGAAAAATCGAGTTGATATATACCGTCGTCATCGACCGTAAATGTTTGGGAGACGGTTGAATTTGAATTCGCGCCATGCGAGTCTAATTCTAGGAAGTGACCACTGGCGATATCAGTCCCGTAACCATCAGCTGGGACACCGCCATGCAGTTGTTCTTGAATCTCGATACTGCCAACCTCGGCGTTCCATGCACCGGCGCTTGGCGCTGTTCCCCATGTATTGCCAAGGTCAAAAGCTTCAAAATCACCATCGCTGATTAGGTTTTCGCCAAATTCTGCACCAGCGCCTCTGTCACCATAAATAATGTCATTGTTCGCACCGCCTTCAACATAATCATCACCGGCACCTGCAACCACAATGTCGTCAACACACTCTTCTCCTAGCGCTTCTAAATCTTTATCGCGTGCCGCGCTTAAATCGCGGTTAACGCCGGCTTCATCACCAGCATTGAGCGAATGATTCCAAGCTTCAACCACATCGTTTCCGGCACCTGCTTTAATTGTGTCCGATCCACGTCCAGCAGCGATAAAGTCATCGCCGCTGCCGGCATGCACAATGTCGTCGCCTTTACCGGCTCGTACTTCGAGGTTATCGCCGCTGAGGTTAGAAAGGTCATTGTTGACATCTCTAGATTCTGGGGTGGGGAGGTTAGGACCATCTACTAGTATATTGGTATCATTGCTACCATTACTTTTCAGTCCTGCTGCTGTATTGGTTACTTCTGCCATCGTTTTTTCCTCACATATCATTCGATACATAGAGGCAGCCCAGCCATCTCGGCTTCATCCCTGAGATCTGGAGCTTTCCGTCCTCACCTCACGATGAGTTTGGCTTTATCTTCTTTGTGCGCTTGGTTAAATTTCTCTCATTGCCTTATAGGCGCTCACAGAGAGTGGGTTGAGTAGATACTCGAGCGGTGTTTGTTGCTCAAGTAATATCATCACTTCTGCGGGCATGCCCGGATACAATGAGATGTTTTCTAATGCTTCTAGCTCAGACTTATCTAACGATACTCTCGCTAAGTAAGCAGAAGATCCTGTAGCTTGATCGCTAATGCGGTCAGCCGAAATATGGACTAATTTTCCACGAATCGGTGGTGTTTTACGGAAACTGTATGCAGTCAGTCTTACTTGGGTATCCAAGCCAATTCGTAAGGCTTCGATGTCTTCTGGCTTCACTAACGCTTCTACAATCAACTCGTCATTTTGCGGAACCAATTCCATCAAGGTTTCACCGGGTGGAACGATGGCATTTTCGGAGACCACATTAAGTCCAACCACCACACCACTTTGAGGTGCTCTTATTTCAACCCGGGTAAGAATATCTTGAGCATTGACCATAGCCTCTCTGGTTTCATTCAGCTTTCTTTCTAAATCTTGTATCTCTTCGCCGAGCGTTTTGGCGTAAGTATAATCGGCGTTAATCAGCTCCAATTTCGCTTCGGCGATGGTGCGTTTGGCGTGGCCAATCCTAGCTTTGAGGTCAGCAACGTTACCTTGTAATTGAGAGCGTTCTCGCTGTAAATCCAATAACCGAGATTTGGATGTGTTACCGGAAACAAGCAAATCTTGGTGCATTTGTACCTGTTCTTCTAAATACTTCAGGCTTCGGTTTCCGGCTAAGAATCGTTGTTGGAAGCCTTGCAGATCAAGTTTTGATTGCTCGACTTTTTGCTGTAACACATCGGATTCACCTGATTTTAACGATTGTCTTTTGCTGAAAAGCTTACTCTGCGTATCAAGTAAGCTTGATACGTTTGGGTCGCTCATGAGGGAGAGTAATCTCATATCAAATTTAATTTCTTGATGGCTCGCTAACTCTGATTGTAAGCGGTTCAGCCGCGCTAAATCACTTTGCCACTGAGCTCTTAGCCTTAGAAGCGATGCTTGAGCTTGTGTGTGACTTAACGTGATGAGTAGTTCGCCTTTTTGAACATGATCGCCGTCAGAAACATGGACGATTTCTACAATCCCGCCCTCTAAATGTTGAATGGGTTTTCGCTTTGATTCTACGATAATCACGCCAGGCGCGATGGCAGCAGAAGAAAGCGGGGCTAGGTATGCCCAAGCGGCAAAGCCTCCTAGAGTAGTCACAAGAACTAACCAGATGAACACCTGTATTTTGAATGTAGAAAAGATCAGTTTTCTACCATCGTCGAAGTGAATACCTTTGTCGTCATGATGAATACTAGCCATTCGACACCTCCGAGGAAGCGACATTGAAGAGCGACCGGACAACTTTACTCGCTTCGCCTGCTTGCGTTATCTGGCCGTTTTTCAATTCAACAACCCAATCGACATGTCTGAGTAAGCTTGGGTTATGCGTTACCATCACGACAGAAATGGATTTCTCTTTCGCCAATTGTAATAGCGAAACAAGAAACTCTTCGCCTTCTTTGTCGAGATGGGAATCAGGCTCATCAAGCACGAGTAGCTTAGGTGAGAAAACCAATGCTCTTGCGATGGCAAGTTTCTGGGCTTGTCCACCAGATAACTGATGACCAAAAGAGCCGATAATCGTTTCATATCCATTCGGTAAGGCGACAACAGCATCATGCACACCGGCTTGAATAGCGGATCTGACGATTTGGCTATCCGTAACGTTGGAATCAAATCGGGCGATATTTTGTTTGACAGTGCCATGTAAAAAGTCGATGTGCTGAGGAACATAACCGACGGTGTGTTTGAACTGATTCAGATTCCACAACTCAACATTGAGTCCATCGATAGAAATGCCACCTTTTGAGGGCGATATGCCGTTAGTGATCATTTTGCAGATGGAAGACTTACCTGACCCGCTAGGGCCTATCAATGCGACTCGATTTCCTGATTCCAGTCTTAGCTTCAAACCATTAAGAGTCGGCTTGTTAAGTTTTTCAGACGCGAACCATGTGACGTTGTCGATGACCAGATCACCTTTAATTGTTTCCAACTCGGTTCGCTCGGTATGTTTAGTATGAGAAGCAAATTCCTTAGCTAAGCGTTTGTTTGCATCCAAACCAGTTTTCCATGCTTGAATACCACTAGAGAGCATCTCAATTGGCTGGAGTGCTCTCGCCATTAGGATTGAACCCGCAATCATTCCACCAGCAGACATGGCATTTTGAATGACTAGACTTGCTCCGACAGCCATGATGATGAGTTGAAGGACCATACGTATGTAACGAGAAAATGCACTCAGTGAACAGGTGGCTTGATCTAAATGGCTTCGAGACCAGCTCTTCTCCGCCAATATTTCTTGGTAGGTCTGACTTAAACCTTGTTGTTGATGTTGGCTAAAGATCGTGGCGTGTTTTTGAAAGCACTCGTCGTTTTTTCTTTGTGTTGCGAGCTGGCTTAAGTAAGTGGTTTTAAAGTGCTTAGATTTAACCCAATGAGAAAGCAATGTTGTCATGAGAATAAAAACAACGGCACCCACACCGACTAATCCTATATATGGATGAATCGCAAACATAATAATAAGAAAAAGGGGAGTGAATGGCAGATCAAACATGACAAAGTAGGCTGGAGAAGAGAGTAGGCTCTTTACCTCACTTATATCGTTGAACAGATGTTTTTCTTTTGATTTCGATGAGAAGGAGGTTTGTTCAAATAGCTGCTGAGACGTGATAAATTCAAATTTGATCGCTTTCTTTTGTGCATACTTGGCTCTAGACGCGTCAAGGAACGCTTGGGCTGTAAGTAGGAACACAGCAATGAAAGCCAAGAATAGAAGCGTATCTAAACTTTGACTTGAGAGGACTCGATCAAACACTTGAAGGCTGAATAAGGGAACGACTAACATCAATACGCTGATCGCTCCGCTGACCACCATCATCGGAAGTAAACTACGCAGATTAATTGGATTTATACCGGCCCAAGGCTTTGCGTCCATACAAAACTCTCTCCATTGGTTGTCCAAATAGTATAGATGGGCAGTGGCGAGAATGTGAACTATCTCAAGCTTTTTGAGTGGATTTGAGCTAAGTAAAAAAAATGCACAAGCTAAACAAAAGCTTGTGCATTTTTGATTTGAAATTTAATTTGGATTTTATTTAAACGTCGACCAAATCGGAGCGTGATCTGACGGTTTTTCAATGCCGCGTAGCTCGTAATCGATGCCAGCTTCAGTACACTTATCGGCAAGCTTTTGAGTCGCTAGGACTACATCAATACGCAGGCCGCGGTTGTCTACGAAGCCTTTTGAGCGGTAATCAAACCACGAGTATTGATCATTCACTTCAGGGTGCAGCAAGCGGAAGCTGTCTACAAAGCCCCAGTCCATCAATGTTTTCAACCATTCTCGCTCTTCTGGTTGGAAAGAGCATTTACCTGTTTTTAACCAACGTTTCGCATTAGGTTCACCAATGCCGATGTCTGCGTCGATAGGGCTGATATTAATGTCGCCCATCACAATCACTTGCTCATCTTTGTTGTGATAATCGTTTAAGTAAGTCATTAAGTCTTTATAGAACTGGCGTTTGTACGGGTACTTTGTTTCATGCTTGATGTTATCCCCTTGAGGGAAGTAGCCATTTAGCACGGTAACCTTTTCACCATTTTCATCTTCAAACGTCGCCATGATCATGCGTTTTTGATGGTCTTCATTATCTGTTGGGAAACCCTTCTGCACAGAAATAGGCTCTTGCTTACACAACATTGCCACACCGTAGTGGGCTTTTTGACCGTGGAAGTAAACCTTATAGCCCATTGCTTCAACATCAGCAATTGGGAAGGCTTCATCGTGCACTTTTATCTCTTGCAGACCAATCACGTCGGGTTGGTGTTTGTCGATAATAGCTTGCAGTTGGTGAAGGCGGGCTCTAAGACCGTTGATGTTGAAGCTAATTACTTTCATTTGTTTTTATACCTCTCGTAAACCTTTGTCACTGCTTGTTTTTAAAGGTTTTTGATTTGGTGGATTTCATGGTTCATCGTATTTAACCATGCTTAATAATTTCTGTCGCCACTTTGTAGAGACAAAATGGCGACATTAAATGATGTGAATACTTACAGTTACGTAGAATCTATTGAGTCTTAAGTAAATCCAAAAAGAACGCGTATTCAAGTGCGTCTTCTTTTAATCGTTTAAATCGGCCAGAAGCGCCACCGTGACCGGCTTCCATATCGGTTTTGAACAGCAATACGTTGTTGTCTGTTTTCATTTCACGCAGCTTCGCAACCCATTTCATTGGCTCAAAGTACTGCACCTGTGAGTCATGCAGGCCTGTCGTTACCAACATGTTCGGGTAGTTTTGTACCTTAATGTTGTCGTACGGTGAGTACCCCAGCATGTAATCGTAGTAGGCTTTATCGTTCGGGTTACCCCATTCGTCATACTCATTGGTGGTTAGAGGGATCGATTCATCGAGCATGGTTGTCACAATGTCTACAAACGGAACATGTGCACCAATACCACGGTACAGTTCTGGTGCTTGGTTGATGATTGCTCCCATCAATAGACCGCCAGCAGACCCCCCAACGGCGAACACTTTATCTTTCGCGCCGTAGCCTTCTTCAACAAGCTCTTTGGTTACATCAATAAAGTCGTTGAACGTGTTTTGTTTGGTCAGTTTTTTGCCATCTTCATACCAAGGGCGACCAAGCATTTCTGAACCGCGGACATGTGCGATGGCATAAACAAAACCTCTATCCAGTAGGCTTAGGCGAGTTGAGCTGAAGGTAGGTTCAATCGTAGAGCCGTAAGACCCATAGCCGTATTGGTAGATTGGGTTAGTGCCGTCTTTCTTAAATAAGTCTTTACGATAAACCAAAGAGACAGGAACTTGCTTACCATCGCGAGCCGTAATCATGATTCGCTCTGATTGGTAGTTATCCGCTTCGAAATCACCTAATACGGGTGTTTGCTTCATGAGTTCGGATTCACCTGTACTTAGGTCGAAATCATAGTAAGTACCTGGCGTGGTTAAGCTGCTGTAATAGATACGAACTTTTGCGTTATCTAATTCATAGTTACTCGTTAGGTAAGCGGCAAATGCGGTGTCGTTAAATTCAAGTGGAAACTCGTGGCCTGTTGAGAGTTGGCGAACTTTCACTGTAGACAAGCCATCCGCGCGTTGCTCGTAGACAAGATGGTCATCAAACAACTCGAAATCTACAAGCTGAGTATTATCGTCTGCTGGGATGACATCGACCCATTTTGAGCGATCATGCATCTCTTCGGTTGTGACTTTCATTAAACGGAAGTTGACCGCTTGGTAGTTGGTGTAGATGTAATACCAATCACCTAGCTTAGCGATGCTGTACTCTATGCCGGTCTCTTTTGGGTAGAAAGCCTCAGCTGTAGCCTTTGGGTTGTTGGCATCGATGACTGAGACACCGCTGGTTTCTGTGCTCGAATGCCAAATGTAGACCTGTTCTCCATCTTTGCTTTTACTCAAAGAGGTGTAGTAAGCGCTATCGGCTTCTTCGTAGATTAACTGATCGCTTGCCTGAGCTGTGCCTAACACGTGGCGGTAAACTTGATAACCCAGCAATGTTTGTGGATTTTTTTTGATGTAGTAGAAGGCTTGGTTGTCGTTTTGCCACGCGATAGCACTTGAAGCGCCTTCAATTTCATCTTTTAGGTATTCACCTGTTGTGAGGTCTTTGATCTTGATGGTGTAAATGCGGCGGCTTAGCGTATCTTCGCCATAGGCCAACAAGTTTTCGTCTGGGCTGATCGTTAAGCCACCAATACTGAAGAATTCATGCTCTTTTGCTAGCTCGTTTACATCTAAGATGACTTGCTTGTCTGTGCCTAAAAAGTTTTTTTCACGCAGGTGAACTGGGTATTCGTTGTCGCCTGTCACCTTATTCGAGTAGTAGTAACTGCCTTTGCGAACCGGTACCGAATTGTCGTCTTTCGCGATTCGGCCTTTAATCTCTTCAAATAATTGTTTTTGTGCTGCTTCTGTATGTTTCAACACCGTATCTGCGTACTGATTCTCTTGCTCAAGTTGTTGCAATATCTCTGGATCTTGGCGTGCATCATCGCGCATCCAATAGTAATCATCGATTCGGGTTTCACCATGAATCGTCATTGCGTGAGGGACTTTCTTAGCAACGGGTGCTTGGGTTTGTTGAGCGACGAGTTGTGATTGAGAGTAGTGGTTCATGGTTGAGATTCCTTGATTGCTGCATCCGGCGAAAAGCGCTATTGATACGGCTAATGTGGTTAAAGCGATACGCATCTATATATCCTTAGTGTGCACCTTACTCTTTTTGATGCCAGCATCCTTTGTTGGTTGGGTATCTTCCAGTGATATTATTTATAATTGGATTCTGGATATGCACCTTCATCGTAAGTGTCTGTTATTGTTTTCAAAAAATCAAAGTAATGTTAAATGAAATTACTGATACGTGAGAGTGGAAGGAATAAATGTGCAACAAAAAGGGACACACTTTTCAGTATGTCCCTTTCCTTTGTTTAGCAAGATTCGAGTTTTACGTTAAATAGCCAATGGCATTTCGTTTGAGTGGTCAGGTTTACGATTAACCCAACGTAAACCAAGCATAGCGATGAATGACATAGCAATCATCAGGCAACCGAGTGGCAGTTGGTCTTGAGCTGGGAAGAACGATGCCAATAGTGTTGCGATGCCAGCACCTAGGTTTTGCATACCACCTAAAATCGCACCTCCAGTACCAGCGTGGTACGGGAATGGCGAAAGTGCCCCTGTTGTTGCTGCTGGGAATAATATGCCAGCGCCCAAGAAGTAAATTGTGGCACCGCCAATCAAAGTTAATGCTGTTGTTTGACCAAACAGACCCGGTATCAATACCACTGTTGAGCCTACCAATATCGCAACCAGACCAACATTCAATGCACGGCGCTCAGAGCGACGTTGTGCGATGTAACTAGATAAGCCTGCACCGACTAAGTAACCTGGAATAGGCAAGACAAACAGCAAGCTTACTGTGGTTGCCGGTAAGCCAAGTACGCCACCAAGCAACACACCTGCCGCTGCTTCAAATACGGCTACACCAGCAAAGGTTGCGACTAATACCAATAAGAAACCTTGGAAACGTTTATCAGACAGAACGAACTTGTAGCTGTTGGCAACCGATTCATGCTTGCGTCGTTCTTTCGGCAGTGTTTCCATCATGCTCGTCATCATAGTGATCACAACAGCAATACCAAACAGCGCAAGGAATAAGTAGCTAGAACGCCAGCCGAAAACTTCTGTTAGGTAACCACCCAGTACAGGAGCCATCAATGGTGAGAAAATCACACACATGCTAATCAAGCTGTTTGCACGGTGCAGCTCTGCGCCTTCAAAACAGTCGCGAGTCAATGTACGAGACATCGCACCACCACAACCGATGCCCAAACCTTGGATAAAGCTGCCCGCTAAGAACCATTCATATTCGTGAGCGAACAATGCCACCAAAGTACCGATGATGTAGATGATCAAACCAATCACGATGATCGGTTTACGACCTAGGCGATCTGAAAGTGGGCCGTAAACAAATTGCGACAGACCATAAGGGATCAAGTAACACGCCATCACTGCCTGCAGTGAAGATGCCGAAACTAAGAACTCACCTGCCATATGACCGATAGAAGGCACGTACATCGTTTGAGTCATTTGACCTACGGCAGTCAGAATAGCGATTAAAAAGGTAAGTTTCGCTAATGGAAACGAGGCGGACATTTGCGTATCTCTCCAAAAATTAAGACGTAAAAAGCCTTAGCGCTCCATTAAAGGAGAGCCAAATGAATAAAGTGTTCAGGGAATCTAGGCGCGAGATATTAGAGCTTGATTGCGGGCTTAGCAATCAAAAAGTGTGAAGTTGAGTAAGATAAAAATCTATGACTTGGATTATAAAAACTAATCCGAAATTGCTGCATTTTAAAGAGGGAGAGGGTGGAGTGGGCTTCCTTTAAATATCGATGTTCTGGCTATGTCCAAAGCGCTAAAACCTAAGCAACACAGCCAATGATTATATGAGTACATCATTTTAAATCACAGAAAAAAGGAAGAAAACACGCTCTATTAACATTTGTATAAACTTTCGTTTTATATGTAAGCAATTTGTGCTGTAATTATCCGCTAAGCTATTCGTCTAACTTGTTTACATTTTGTACAGCAATTCGTTGTCGATGTGATAGTTATGGTTATGGAAGTCTTTTGGCTTAAATAAGGATATTAAATGCGCTCTCTATCGGTACAGTGGAAAATAACCCTCTTAGCAGGTTGTTGTTTAATCATTACGTCACTGTCTCTTATTGGTTTCTCGATCTACAACGCAACGAGCAATCAACAAGTCATCAAATCTCAAAGTTCAGAATCAGTTATCAATAAAACTCAGCAGCTGCTGGCGTCTGTTTCTCAGCTTAATGCTCAAGAAACTCAACGTTATGTAGACGAAGCTATTTACCGCGCAGAAATGCTTGCGGCCAGTGCTCAGTTTCTAAAAAACAATGCAGACGAAAACTTTACACCAAGTGACGAGCTTCGTACCGCCTTGGATGAAATGGTTCGTCGCTCGGTTTTAAACTTCGACTCTATTCAAGGAGCGTATCTAGTTTTCAAGCCTGACTTGCTCGATAGTGAAGATGCGAATTATGTCGATGCTGATTATGTTGGTTCTAACGAAAAAGGTCGTTTTGCTCCTTACTGGAAGGTGGCAGATAACGGTGAAAATGTTCTAGCGAACGTTCTTTCAGAATCTATCTTGAATGATGACAGCAATAGCGAACGTTTTTACTGTCCTTTGTCTTCAGGGCAAACGTGTATTAGTACGCCGAGAGTCGTGAACAGCGGTGGTGTAGCACTACTTACGTCCTCTATTTCAGTCCCTATTTTGGTTGACGACGTTGCTATTGGTTTTCTTGGTATTGATCTAAGACTTGATGGTTTAACCAGTGTGATTACTCAATCTGACCAGAGCTTGTTTAACGGTGCGGGTAAAGCTTACGTGGTTAGTCTAGATGGTTCGGTCATCGCTTCTGATGATTCAAGCATTGCAGTCGGTTCAACTTTCCAAAGTGGCAATACAAACAGTGATTTAATGACCGACTTTATCTTTGGTGGTGAAGTGACAACGCAATGGAGCGAGAACGGTGAGTGGTTACTTGCCTTTGCACCTGTTGTTGCAGCTAACCAAACTTGGGGGGTGTTGTTTGAGATCCCAAGAGACAGTGTCGTCGCTGACGCAAATAAATTGGATTCCATCATTAGCACTAAGCTAAGTGAAGGCATCAAAACAGAAGTGATCGCCGGTACAGTGTTTATTATCTTTGGCTTAGCCATTATCGCGTTTGCCTCGTTGTCTATTGTGAAGCCGATTCGTCAGGTTGTGGAAAGGTTGAATGACATCGCTTCAGGTGAAGGTGATTTGACGCAGCGCTTGGAAGTGAAGTCTCAAGATGAAATCGGTCAGTTGTCAAAAGGATTTAACCTGTTCCTAGATAAGCTGCAACACACAATCAAAGAAGTCATTCACACCACAGAACAAGTGGCAAATACTACCAGCCAAGCGAAAGCATCAGCATCAAGTACTCGTGAAAGCAGCGAGTCTCAATTTAAAGAAGTGGATCTAGTCGCGACAGCGGCCGAAGAGATGACTCAAACTGCGGGCTTAGTGGTACAAAATGCAGAAGTGGCCGTTGATGCAGCGTGCGAAGCGAATCGTTCTGCTCAACAAGGGCAACAAGTCATCGAACTTTCAGCAGGTGAAATGAGAAAGCTGGTGGAGCGTATGTCGAGTGCTGTTCCTATTGTTGAAGAATTGGCAAAAAATAACGGAAACATCACCGAGATCTTAAGTGTGATTGAAGGGATCTCTGAGCAAACTAACTTACTGGCATTGAACGCGGCGATTGAAGCGGCTCGTGCTGGCGAACAAGGTCGAGGTTTTGCTGTTGTTGCGGATGAGGTAAGAAACCTCGCAAGTCGCACCCAGTCATCGGTTGGTGAGATCAGAGCGGTGATCGACAAGGTTCATGCTGGAACTCAAGATGTCGTTGAAGCAATACAAGAAGGCAATATCCTAGCTAACGATACAGCACTACACGTTCAGAAAGCAGTTGAAGATCTGGGGTCGATCTTTACTTCTATTGAGGCGATCAGTGATATGAACAGTCAGATCGTTCGAGCAGCCGAAGAGCAACAATCGGTTTCCGGTGAAGTAAATCAAAGCGTGGTTAATATTCGCGATTTGAGTGCGAAGATCTTGGAGCAAGCCGCGGCTTCTGAGCAAGTCGGCAATGAAATTGACCAACTGTCTCAACAACAACAGAAGTTGGTCAATCAGTTCAAGGTATAAGCATTAAGCCTTAACCAGTTCTTGAATAGAAAAAGGGACAAATGAAGATTTCATTTGTCCCTTTTTTAATTGTTTATTTAGAGGCTAGGCAATAACCAGCGGTTGACGCTGCTTACTCTTCGATAAACCAGTAGCCTTTGTTGACCAATTCAGTCACGACAGTTACGCCCGAAGGAGATAGGGCAGTAGCCGAGGTAATCATCGTCTCATCGCAAAGTATGTTGAGTAACGAAGAATCCGCTTCATCAACCTTAACCACTTCGCCATTGATGTAAGCCGTGTTGCTTTCATTTTCGTGGTAGAGCGCTTTTAAGCCTGATACTCGGTGAATTTCACCTTCAGACTCTATGTGTTGAGCGATCTCTTCTTGAGTCCATAGTGGCTCTGGAGCGACGATATCAAGCTGGTGGCGTGATTGGCTTAGCAGACAACCCATGAATTCACTGATGGTTTCAGGTTGCTCTAGTGCAGATTTCAACATGCCTGTGAGATTACTTAAATCCGATGAACGAATTTTTCCGTAGCCTTCTTGCATTTTGAATTCTGGATCGTGCAGGTGTACGTCACCCATATCATGAGCAAGCACAAAATCGGCAAAGTTGCTGATCAGTTCTTGTTCTTTAGGCGAGCGGTAGCCAATAGAGTAGCTCATTGACGGCTCTAACGTGCTCCCTTCATGTGGGAAACCTGGTGGGATATAAAGGATATCGCCCGGCTCTAAAGTTTCATCAATGATTGGGTCAAAACCTTCAATTTGACGAAGTGCAGACGCTTGAACAGTCTCTTTGTATTGGCCAACATCTTTAGCGCCAACCTTCCATTGACGTTTGCCTTGACCTTGAATGATGAAGACATCGTATTGATCAATATGTGGGCCTACGCCGCCTTCAGGTGCTGAGTAGCAGATCATGAGATCGTCGAATAACCAGTTTGGTAACGCTTGGAACGCCTCAGTCAGCTGATTTGCGCCTTGGTGCCAGTGGTTCGCTGCTTGAACGATCAGTTGCCAATGAGTTTCGGTTAATTCGCCAAACTTTTCTTCAGAGAATGGGCCGTGTTCTGCAGTCCACTGATTGTCGAGGTTAGAGACAAAGCGAGAATCCACTTCTTCTTCCATCGATAAACCAGCAAGTTCTTCCGGCGAAATTGGGTCGACGAAGTTTTGGAAGCCACCCTTTAAGATGGTTGGTTTTTTATGCCAGTAGTTTTCAAGAAACTCGGGCATAGAAAAGCTGAGTTGGTACATGTGAATCCTGTATATTTTTATGCTAGATGCTAGATGCTAGATGCTAGATGCTAGATGCTAGATGCTAGTTTGGCTTGTAAATCTTGCTGGACAATTTTGATTGCTTCTAACGCGACTTTTGGATCGATTTCGTTGCTTTCGAGCAGATAGATCAGGTCGACAGCTAACTTAACTTCTTCTGGTGCGTTATCCAGTGGTGATGGTGTGTTATCAGTGTTCATTTCGCTTAGGGTTCTCTAAGTTAATCAGTCTCTCAATATTTTTCATTGAGTCTTCACAGCGTTCTAATCGCTCTTTTGCTAACTGCCAAGCCTCTTCCGCTTTTTTCTTACTGTGGCGAGGCGCAGAATCAAACGTTAACTTTCGTACTCGTACTAAATCGACCAATCGCTTTTGCCAGTCTTGGTGCTGGGCGAGTTCGTTGTATAGGTCGTTCAGGGTTTTCCCTGACTTGCTTTTTCGGTCCAAGCGTAAATCGTGGTTGGCTAACTCTCTTTGGATTGCTGCAATCTGATTGGTCAGCTTTTCTGTCAGGTAGTTGGCTCTGGACGCGGTCAGTTGATTTGAGGTTTGTTCACGTACAATGGTGCGGTACGTTGCCTGAGTTTCAAGTGCATAGGGAAGCAAAACAGAGGCGCCGCATTTAAATAAGGCTCGGTCAAACAAGGCTTGATGATAAGCCCCTCGAGATTTGTCAACCTGCGAGCAATGGCCAATCAAGGTATCAATAACACTTTTTAGCTTTGAAAATTGATTCATTTCACTTCCCGTTGGCTACTGCCTATAAGTTCACAAACCAAGCTTCGTATGCCAGTTTAATTGCAAGTACGCTTACAACTGTAACAAACACAGGTCTTATAAATGTAGCACCGAACCGAATAGCAGAGTGAGCGCCAACAAATGCACCGGCCATCAAACAAAGGCCCATGGTAAAACCTAGAACCCAATCAATATGACCAAGAATCGCGAAGGTCACCAAAGAGGTAAAGTTACTGGTAAAGTTCATGGCTTTGGATAGACCAGAGGCAAGTAAGATGTTTAAGCGATAAAGCGCCATAGAGCTTACCGTCCAAAACGCGCCAGTTCCTGGGCCAGCAACCCCATCATAAAAGCCAAGAATGAATCCTTGGTACTTTTGTTTTCTCTTAAGCACAGGGCATGGCTTAGGAGACACATTATGGCTCACATCTGGAGTCTTATGAAAAATGGTATAGACCGCTGCGGCAAGAATGACTAACGGCAATACCTTCTCTAACCACTCGGTGCTAATGGCATCAACAGTGAGTGTGCCGATGGTCGCACCTATTAAAGTAGATATGAATGCATTGACCCAACACTCAGGCTTGAACAGCTTTTTACGGTAGTAAGTGAATGCAGCTGTAGATGAAGCGAAGGTTGCTGCAAGCTTGTTAGTACCCAATGCGATGTGTGGCGGTAAACCAAGTGACAGTAAAGCTGGAACGGTTAACATCCCTCCGCCACCTGCGACAGCATCAATAAAGCCTGCTGCAAATGCAACCAGAGCAAGTATGACCAACATGGTTGGCTCAATCATTTCCATAAATAGCTAGTGTTCTCGTTATCGGCTGATAGGGCAGCCACATGAAAAATCTATGGATTAGTCATGTTGGGTTGTGAATGCAAGGGCCTAGCGATGAAGGCCCATAACTACCTCAAGGGCAGGGGATATTAGTATTTTATTGTTCTTTTAAAAGGCGGTAGTGAATCGAGTAGGGACTTTCCGTATCGCTTCGTTACTATGCGTCTATCAAGGATCGTGACTTTACCAGAATCTCTTTCCTTACGCAGTAGTCTACCCACAGATTGAATAAGCTTTTTACTCGCATCTGGAACAGTAATCTGCATAAAAGGGTTACCACCGCGTGATTCAATATATTCTGAATGTGCTTGCTCTACGGGAGAGGTAGGAACACCAAAAGGAATCTTGGTAATAACGAGGTTTTCAAGAAGCTCACCCGGTAGATCAAGACCTTCAGAAAAGCTGCCAGTTCCAAAAAGAACGCTGGTTTTACCTTGGTCTATTAGCTTTTTATGTTTTTTTAGAATTTCAGTTCGTGAAGTATCGCCTTGAACCTGCAATGCCCACGACTTTTTAACGAAATCTGTTGTTAAAGCCTCTGCAACTTTGTTCATTTGCCAGTAAGAAGAGAATAGAACGAGATTGGCTTTTTTGTCTTCTATTACCTTAGGCAAAATTTCAATAAGATATTCGGTAAACTGAGGTGCTTGTGGTTCGTACTTCATTGCCGGAACGATCAGCTCAGCTTGATTCTGGTAATCAAACGGTGATGCCAAAGCCAAAAACTGTACGCCATCTTCTGCTTTTTGGCTGATACCGGCTTGATGACAGAAAAAGCTGAAAGAGTTGAGCGCCCTCATGGTCGCAGATACTAATACGGCACCCACACAGCGGCTCCAGATTTGTTGATCCAGTTGCCAACCTACCTCTAGTGGCGAAACATTCACAACGAAATCGCCTTCGCTTTCTTTATTCAGTTCGAGCCAACGAGCCAAAGGAGCGCCTTTTTCTCTCTTCGGCTCAGCCATTAAGCGCCAAACTTGAGCAAGGTTCTCTGTTCTTTGTATATAGAAGCCAATTTCTGCGAGTGCCGGCTCTGCAAGTTTTGCTGAAAGCTCGCCGTCTTTAACTCGTTCTGCAATTAGGTCTGCAATCTTCGCAACGGCTTGGCTCGCCTTTTGTGTGAGCTGCTTGAGATCTTTAGATTCATTCTCTAGCCACTCAGGTAAGTCGCCATGTTCGAAGCGATACAAGCCGTCTTCAAAGTGGTTAGCGTCAAACTGTTTACTCATTTGAGTCAGGGTAGGGATCAGCTGTTGCACTGAGTCTTGCAGTTCATTTCGAAACCGGTGGACACGTTTCTCGTCAGCGAGGCCTGAAAGCTTAGTGATGGATTGGTTTAAACGCTCTAACCATGAAGCGGCACCCTTTAGACTTGCCGCCGCAGAAGAGTGATCTCTGGCTACATGCGGTAAATGGTGAGCTTCATCGAATATATAGATGCTATTTTCTGGCTCAGGCAGTATCACACCGCCGCCTAAGTCAGCATCTGCCATCACTAAACTGTGATTGGCGATAATCACGTCTGCTTTATCTAGCTCTGAGCGCGCTTTTTGGAAAGGGCAGTCTCTATGAGTAGGCATACTGTTATTACAGCTGTGCTTATCACTAACAATCATCTGCCAAATCATGTTGTCGATGGGTTTTGGCCACGAATCGCGGTCACCATCCCATTTACCTTGGGTTAGGCTTCGATACATGGTTTGAAGTTGCTCGATATCTTTCTTCTTTGGCTTAGATTCGAACATGGCCATTTGTCCGCCATCAACCCCGCAGGCAGCGGCTAGCTTTTCGGAACAACAATAACGCTGTCTGCCCTTCGCTAATATGAAAGAAAACTCTCGATCAGTCAGTCTTCTATATAGAGGGAGATCTTTATTGACGAGCTGTTCTTGTAGCGCAACCGTCGCCGTTGATATGACTATTTTTCGGTTATTGAGCACAGCGACAGGAATAGTTGCCATTAAATAAGCCAGTGATTTCCCGATCCCGGTTCCCGCTTCTGCAACAATCATGCGATTACTTTTGTGGTATTGACCACAAAGTGTCTTCGCTATTTCTGCAACAAGGTAATTTTGAGCACGTCGAGGTACAAAGTTGTCCAACTGATCTTGGAGGTTTTGATAACTGGTGCGAATAGATTTTTGAATTTTAGTAGTTAGCATACTGTGACCTACGTAACGGAGCGAGGATAGTAGCACATATCACTAGTCGGTACATTTACGGTGAAATAGCTTGCTTTTGAATCAAAGGTAGATCTTGTTCACAAAAAAAAACTGAACCATCAGGAACTTAACTATTTTATTTATGTTGCGAAATATAAATATTAAAAAAGACTTGCTTGTAGGTGTTAAATCCTGAGATGTGGCGTTTTTACAAGTTGTTTGTGGTGTTAAATGCTGTTTTGTTCTTTTTTTGGATTATTATATTTCCTAATAAAACTTAGGATAAGCTGCTCGTAAAACTATGAAAAAAAATGTAAGTAGTTGATTTTGATTGCTTTGTGTTTTTTTTAGGTTTGTTTTTAGTTTATTTGACACGCAGGATAATCTTTTGCAATCTAGACCTCGAAATTTAGTGACGGTGATTAACCAACAAAGAGTGGTAATGACCAGTCATAAAAATAAAAGGGAACCGGGCAAGGATCTCCCATTCTTAGAAAAGGCAGTGGATTTATTATGAAAAAGACTCTATTAGCGCTAGCTATCGCAGCTACAGCAACTTCTGTAAACGCAGCAGAAATTTACTCTAACGACGATACTAAAGTTGGCCTAAAAGGCGAGGTAGATATCTACCTACAACAATCTGAAGTAGACGAGACTCTAACTAAAACAGTTAAAAACGAAGCTGACGTTTCTACTTGGGCTAAAATTCAACTAGACGCTGAGCAGAAGCTTAACGACCAGTTCACAGCATTCGCATCTTTCGAAATCGAAACTGACGGCAGCAACGCTAAGTTCGATGACGTTCTAGCTGGTTTTAAAACTGACACTTGGGGTATGGCTTTCGGTGAAACTGGCGACCTAGCAGAATCTGCTGACGCTATCCAGAAAGATGATATCACAAACGAAGGTAACTACATGGGCTCTACTGGTGGTCACCACCGCGAGTCTTCTGGCCACGGCGCTGTATTCAAAGGTCAATTCGTTGAAGGTTTCACAATCGTAGCTGACGTTAACACTGATTCTACTGAAGACGTTGACAACACTTACGGTATCTCTGCAGATTACGCATTCAGCAACTTCTCTATCGGTGCTTCTTACATCACTGGTGACGCTGCTAAAGACGTAGATTACTCTCTTGCTGGTGTTTCTGCTTCTGCTGAATTTGGTGGTTTTTACTTAGCGCTTACTTACGCACAGTTTGAAGGCAACCAAGGTTACGGTTACTGGGACCTATCTGACATCGCTGCTGATTCTTACGGCAACGGTGAAACTATGGGTATCGCAGCTGCTTACCAAATCGACGCTGTTCGTCTATACGCTACATACTCTGTAGCAACAACTGACGAAATCGCTACAGCAGCGGGTACTTCTAAGATCTCTGATATCGACTCTACTAACCTAGTTGTTGGTGTTGATTACGCATTCCGTGACAACATCCTATTCCTAGCTGAATACCAAACTGCTGATTTCGAATACGCATCACAAACTCTAGATGCTGACGGCGTTATCGCTGGTGTTTACTACACATTCTAATCTGTAGTTAACTATGCTATACAAAAGCCAGCTATTAGCTGGCTTTTTTACATTTATTGATTAAGGAATCGTACATGAACAAGTGGTATTTGAGTTTTGTCTGTCTATTCTCTGCACCATACGCAACGGCTGCTCTTGATTTGGCTTCTGGTATTTCGCTAAATACTTTGAACGGTGAGGTTGTTGAAAGTGTGGAAGACGCTGTATTCACCTCAGGTGAAAACCAACTCGTTTTAGATTACACAGGGTATTTGAGCGATAAAGGCAAACGCGAGTTTATCAGTACAGTTCCTTACATTATGGTAGTTAATGTTCCCGAAAATGCTGATGTTGATATTGATCTTCTAAGTAGAAAGTACGCTAAAATCGAAAAAAATGTAGACAGAGAACTTCCTATATTCAGTATCTCTGTAAACGGTGATGATGCAGAAGTCGTGCAAGAAGTTTTGCCTCCATCTCAAGGTGCACTGCCTTACAGCGATATCCCTCAGTTGGTTAAAGACTACAACCAAGAAAGAGGCTTAGTTTTTGATTCAGGCAAGATTCGTTCGTTGAAAGAAGAGCTAGCGGCGGTACAAACTGGTGCAGTAGTTGGAGCAACGGTAGCTGGCGACAGTACTGTGCAAGAGTCTGAAAATACGCTTCAACTTAAGCTATGGTATTCAAGAGCAAATGAAGAAGAGCGTAAAGCATTCCAAAAATGGTTAATTGACCAAAAGTAATCAATCTTCACGTACAAAAAAGCGAGACGTAAATCTCGCTTTAATATATTGCTATGAGTTAAATCTCTTTCCACTCACCAGGCTGCAGCTGCCCCACATTCATATTACCCATTGAGTAACGGATAAGACGCAGGGTAGGGAAGCCGATATTGGCTGTCATTCGTCTTACCTGACGGTTACGTCCTTCAATGATTGTAATAGCCAACCATGTTGTCGGTATCGCGGCTCTGAAGCGTACTGGAGGATTTCTATCCCACACAACAGGTTCAGACATCACCTCAACCTGAGCGGGCAGTGTCATGCCGTCTTTTAGTTCGACACCTTTTCTCAATTTATCTAAATCTTCCTCAGAAGGTGCGCCTTCAACCTGTACCCAGTAAGTCTTTGGGGATTTTGAGTTTGGTTGAGTTAGCTTAGCTTGAAAAATACCATCGTTGGTCAAGACCATTAACCCTTCGCTGTCGCGGTCAAGGCGACCTGCAGCATAAACGTCTTTCACTGGAATAAAGTCCGCTAGCGTTTTTCTCCCTTCGCCATCTGTAAATTGGCTTAGAGTATCGAAAGGCTTGTTGAACAGAATTACTTTGCGATCTTCGAGCGCAACCTTAGGTTTTGCATTGGTAGGCTTGCCTTTATATCGGTGCTTGCTTGAGTGAGATTTGTTGTGCGAATTGCCAGTGTTATTCTTATCACTGCTTCGGCTTTGTCTATTACCGCTTTGTTTTAATGTTGCACCAGAACGAGCCGGTTTGTCTGAACGAGATGCGCTGCGTGAGCGAGTAGACATGTTAACTACCTTGCAAAAATGTAAACGAAGTGTGCTGAAAAGTTTTCACTGAAACGGAATTGAGCTATCATTTGCGCGCCTAAAAGACACAAAATAGAACAAGTTGATGGACTCTTAAGCCTGATTTGTTTAATTATACCTTCGTGTTTTATTATAACAACGCACTCACGGATTTGGTTCATGCTGTCATCAAGATTGTATGAAAAATAAGATAGAGTACGACTATCGAGTAAGCAGTTTTCACTCTTAGAGTGGCTTACTGGTCAATTTATAACACGCTCACTACTTTAAATGAGCTTGTAAGAACTATAGGGAAATTTCATGCCTACTGAAAAACCAACGATCATCTATACCATTACAGACGAAGCTCCGGCGCTAGCAACATACTCTCTGCTGCCTATCATTCAATCTTTTACAGCTTCTTCTGGTATTAACGTTGATACTCGCGACATTTCACTTGCAGGGCGTATTATTGCCAACTTCCCTGACTATTTGAACGAAGAGCAACGTATTGGTGATGCATTAGCAGAACTAGGTGAATTGGCTAAGACACCAGAAGCAAACATTATCAAGCTTCCAAACATCTCTGCATCTGTACCTCAGCTTCAAGCAACAATCAAAGAGCTACAGTCAAAAGGTTACGCACTTCCTAATTACCCAGAAGAAGCAAACACTGACGAAGAGAAAGCAGTAAAAGCGACTTACGACAAAATCAAAGGCAGTGCAGTAAATCCAGTATTGCGTGAAGGTAACTCGGATCGCCGTGCTCCACTTTCAGTTAAAAACTACGCGAAGAAGAACCCACACTCAATGGGTGCTTGGTCTGCAGATTCTAAGTCGCACGTTTCAAGTATGGACGACAAAGACTTCTTCGGTAGTGAAAAGTCAGTAACCATTGAAGGTGCTACAGAAGTTAGCATTGAATTCGTTGGCAAAGATGGTGCGAAGAAAACATTGAAGCCAGCTTTTGCACTGCAAGATAAAGAGATCATTGATGCGTCAGTGATGAATAAGGCCGCTTTGGTTGCATTCTTCGAAAAAGAAATCGCATCGGCTAAAGAGCAAGGTGTACTGCTTTCTCTTCACTTGAAAGCGACGATGATGAAAGTATCTGACCCAGTGATCTTTGGTCACGCGGTTAAGGTTTACTACAAAGACGTATTTGCTAAACACGGTCAGCTGTTTGAAGAGCTAGGCGTTGATGTAAATAACGGCATCGGTGATGTCTACGCGAAGATTGATGCGCTTCCTCAAGAGCAGAAAGAAGCAATCGAAGCTGACCTGCAAGCGGTATACGAGACTCAGCCACCACTAGCGATGGTTGATTCGGACCGTGGCATTACTAACCTACACGTACCAAGCGATATCATTGTGGATGCATCTATGCCTGCAATGCTGCGTTCTTCTGGTCAAATGTGGGATCCAGAAGGTAAGCAAAAAGACACCAAAGCAATGATCCCAGATCGTAGCTACGCGAGCATTTACCAAGCGGTTATTGATTTCTGTAAAGAGAACGGCGCGTTCGATCCAACAACGATGGGTAGCGTACCAAACGTTGGCTTGATGGCTCAAAAAGCGGAAGAGTACGGTTCTCATGATAAGACTTTCATCCTTGAAGCTGCTGGTCAGGTTCAAGTTGTTGACGCTTCAGGCGCTGTGCTTCTTGAGCAAGACGTAGAGGAAGGCGATATCTTCCGTATGTGTCAGGTTAAAGATGCACCAATCCAAGACTGGGTTAAGCTTGCGGTAACGCGTGCTCGTGCATCGGGTGTTCCAGCGGTATTTTGGCTAGATGCGTCACGCGCACATGATGCTCAGCTTATCAAGAAAGTTGAAGCATACCTTCCTGAATACGATACCGATGGTCTTGAAATTAAGATCCTTGCTCCACTTGAAGCGACTCAATACTCACTGGTTCGTATCAAAGAAGGCCTAGATACTATTTCGGTTACTGGTAACGTATTACGTGATTACCTAACTGACTTGTTCCCGATTTTAGAGCTTGGTACATCAGCTAAGATGCTATCGATTGTTCCACTAATGAACGGTGGTGGTCTGTTTGAAACAGGTGCTGGCGGCTCTGCTCCTAAACATGTTCAACAAGTAGAGAAAGAAAACCACCTGCGTTGGGATTCTCTAGGTGAATTCTTGGCACTAGCGGCATCTCTAGAGCACCTGAGCGTAGTAACAGGTAACGCTAAAGCACAAGTTCTAGCTGATGCGCTTGATAAAGCGACGGGTGAGTTCCTTGATAACAACAAGTCTCCTTCACGTCGAGTAGGTGAGCTTGATAACCGTGGTAGCCACTACTATCTAGCGGCATACTGGGCTAAGGCGCTTGCTGAGCAAACGGCTGACGCTGATCTTGCTGCTGAGTTTGCAGGTGTGGCAAGTCAACTGGCTGAAAGTGAAGAAGCGATCGTTGCAGAGCTGAACAACGCTCAAGGTGTGGCTGGCGACTTAGGTGGTTACTACCTACTTGACGATGCATTGGTTTCAACACTAATGCGCCCAAGCTCAACGCTAAACGCGTTTATTGATGCATAGTGATTGGACTCATCGTTAGTCACTCATGAACGTGATTTGCTAACGAGTTGCTTAGGCTGATAGCTAAGTTATAGATAAAGTCAAAACGAAAGACGCTTTAACGATAATGTTAAAGCGTCTTTTTTCTGTCTAATACTTCTTAAGACCTAGCTTAAGGGGAGTAGCTCTTCGAGCTCATTGTCCAGTGAGCAACTTTAGAGCCCCCAAAACGAAAAAAACCGCTCACGTAATCCTGTGTTACAGGTATTAAATGAGCGGTTTCAATATTCTGTTTACCTGTCAGCCGTTAATGACGACTGATGGAGGTTAACATGAGTTTGCATTCGCCTATTTTGCGGCGCTGCCTTCTACAGGAACAACGGAGCTAGCATGCGAGCCTTTAGGTCCACTTTCTACTTCATAGTCGACCTGCTGACCAGCCTTTAAGGTTCGATAACCTTCCATTTGTATTGTGGAGTAGTGCGCGAAAATATCGCCGTCTTCACCTTCTGGACAAATAAAGCCAAACCCTTTGGCATTGTTAAACCATTTTACTGTACCTGTAGCCATGCTATACATCCCTCATGCATTTTGTTACTAACGTTGTTATATCAATTGTTGTAAGTGCGATTGATATCATTCCTACCAGCTAAAGAATTTCAGCTAATAGCTTGAATCTCGTACATTGCTTACGGAAATTAACGCTACCCTGCGTAATTATTCCTTATTGTTAATTTTTGAAGCGTGTTACTGATTTTAATTCATGTTGCAAAAGTGTATTAAAAAACCTTTTAGCTCCAATGTAGCTAATGATTGAGCACAGTCAATAGTAAATTGGTATAAAAGTGATCAATTTTAATAACAAATCACATTCGAGATTAACCGCAAACTATTAACCAAATAGTAACTTAGCGGTAATCTTATCGTTAGTATCAATAGTTATGGCGTCTTTTTAATCAATCACATATGTTAATCTTGTTAATCGAGATCTTTTATTTGCAGCGATGGAAATGGTGGATTAGGCTCAGTATAGAGGAATATTTTTTGGTACTGTTTCTAGGTGCAGTTTCTTAGTACACGGTAAAGCGTGAATGTGGTAAATTTGAGTTAGGTAAACACTCACGACTTCCGAAAAATAACCCTTAGCAAAGCGATATGAGCAGAAACTTTGAATGGGCATCTCCAGGCTCAGATTTACTGGAGAAAGAAGCAACAAAAGTAAAGCCACCGGCGATGTATAACGTTGTGTTGAATAACGATGACTACACGCCCATGGACTTTGTAATCGAGATCCTAGAGCGATTCTTCTCACTAGATATCGAAAAAGCAACGGACGTGATGCTCAAGGTTCATTATGAAGGTAAAGCTATATGCGGCACATACAGTGCTGAAATAGCGGAAACAAAGGTAGCGCAGGTCACGATGTACTCAAAGGAAAATGAGCATCCGCTACTATGTACAATGGAGCAAGTATAAATTGCTCGAACAACACTGTTGTTCCCTTAGGAGGTACTTATGCTAAATAAAGAATTAGAGACGAGTTTAAATGGCGCATTTGCTCGTGCGCGAGACAAGCGACATGAATTCATGACTGTCGAACACCTCCTACTAGCATTATTAGAAAATGATGCGGCCAAGGAAGCGCTCCAAGCTTGTCAGGCTGATCTCGATGCTCTTCGCAATGAGCTCGATATTTTTATCGATCAAACGACCCCACTTATCCCTGAAAGCGACGAAACTCGCGAAACTCAGCCTACGTTGAGCTTCCAACGAGTACTTCAACGCGCTGTTTTTCATGTTCAATCTTCAGGTCGCAGCGAAGTAACAGGTGCTAACGTACTTGTGGCTATTTTTAGTGAGCAAGAATCTCACGCGGCATATCTTCTTAAGAAAAACGACATTAGTCGCTTAGATATTGTTAACTTCATCTCACACGGTATTACCAAAGCGAGCAACGAAGGCGACAGTCCTTCATCATCCGATTCATTTGGTGGTGCAGAAAATGCTGAAGAAGCTAACTCTGAAGACCGTTTAGAAAATTTTGCTACTAACCTTAACGAAGTCGCAAAGCAGGGCAATATTGACCCACTAATCGGTCGTGACAAAGAGCTAGAACGCACTATCCAAGTTCTGTGTCGTCGTCGTAAGAACAACCCTCTGTTAGTGGGTGAAGCGGGGGTAGGTAAAACTGCCATCGCGGAAGGTCTTGCATGGCGCATCGTTGAAGGACAAGTGCCTGAAATCATTCAGAGCAGCGTAATTTATTCTCTAGATATCGGTTCACTGTTAGCCGGAACCAAATATCGTGGTGACTTTGAGAAACGTTTTAAAGCGATTCTTAAGCAACTGGAGAAAGAAGAAGACGCGATTCTGTTCATCGATGAGATCCACACCATTATCGGTGCCGGGGCTGCATCGGGTGGTCAGGTTGATGCGGCAAACTTAATTAAACCACTACTAAGCAGTGGCAAATTACGTTGCATCGGTTCAACAACGTACCAAGAGTACAGCAGTATTTTTGAGAAGGAGCGTGCTTTAGCTCGTCGCTTCCAGAAAATAGATATTATTGAACCATCGCTAGACGATACGACCAAGATCCTGATTGGCTTGAAGCCAAAATACGAAGCTCACCACGAAGTGCGCTACACCAACAAAGCGTTGCGTGCCGCTGTGGAACTGTCAGCTAAATACATTAATGAACGCCACCTTCCTGATAAGGCCATTGACGTAATCGATGAAGCGGGCGCTCGTAGTCGTTTGGCACCTGCAAGCCGTCGTAAGAAAACGGTAAGCGTGGCTGATATTGAGTCAATGGTTGCGAAAATGGCGCGTATTCCTGAAAAGTCAGTATCGTCTTCAGACAAAGATACACTCCAGAAACTGGATGAGCGCATGAAAATGTTGGTATTCGGACAAGACCCTGCAATCGATGTATTGAGTGAAGCGATTAAGCTGACCCGTGCTGGATTGGGTGCAGACAATAAACCTGTTGGTTCATTCTTGTTTGCTGGTCCTACTGGTGTCGGTAAAACAGAGGTGACTGTTCAGCTGTCTAAGTTGATGGGTATTGAGCTTCTGCGCTTTGATATGTCTGAGTACGGTGAGCGACACTCAGTGAGCCGCTTGATTGGTGCGCCTCCTGGTTATGTTGGTTACGACCAAGGTGGTTTGCTAACGGATGCCGTAATCAAGAACCCGCACTCTGTTGTGTTACTGGATGAAATCGAGAAAGCTCACCCAGATATCTTTAACTTGCTACTGCAGGTAATGGATAACGGCACGCTAACTGACAACAATGGTCGCAAAGCGGACTTCCGCAATGTGATTCTAGTGATGACGACCAACGCAGGTGTGGCTGAAACCGAGAAGAAATCGATCGGCCTGATCCAACAAGATCATGCGCCAGATGCGATGGGCGAAATCAAGAAGGTATTTACTCCTGAGTTCCGTAACCGTCTTGATAATATCATTTGGTTCAACAGCCTTGACCCAAGTGTGATTAGCCAAGTAGTTGATAAGTTCATTGTCGAGCTTCAGGTTCAACTGGACGCTCGTGGCGTGTCTTTAGAGGTTTCTGAGGATGCTCGTCACTGGTTAGCTGATAAAGGCTATGACAAGACCATGGGTGCTCGTCCAATGGGACGTGTGATTCAAGAGAAGCTTAAGAAACCACTTGCTAACGAGTTACTGTTCGGTAGCTTGGTTGATGGCGGTACGGTTAAAGTATCCCTGAAAAAAGACGAATTGGATTTCATCTATGTTGGTGCTAAAGAAGAGGTCATGCACTAACGAAGTGATTGATAAATCAAAGGCTTAAATATAAAACGCATGACTTAGGTTGTGCGTTTTTTTATGCTTGCGAGATGCGAGATGCGAGA
>NZ_JBFRSX010000030.1:118632-133006 GCF_041473835.1 Vibrio sp. 10N.222.55.A1
GAGATGCGAGATGCGAGATTGATGTGCTTGTGTAGTAAAAAGCTCAGGCAATAAAAAACGGAGCCTTAAGCTCCGCTTCTTATTGTATTCGCTAATTAAAAATTAACGAGCACGGAAGACGATGCGGCCTTTAGAAAGGTCGTATGGAGTCATCTCAACAGTTACTTTATCACCAGTAAGAATACGGATGTAGTTCTTACGCATTTTACCAGAGATGTGTGCTGTCACTACGTGACCGTTTTCAAGCTCAACACGGAACATTGTGTTTGGTAGAGTATCAAGGACAGTGCCTTGCATCTCGATTACGTCTTCTTTAGCCATCTAATCCTCTTTCGAAATTTGGCGGTTTTCAACGGCTTGATTGTGCCGTTAAAATCAAAATATGTAAAGTTGTCGCGTATTCTACCCTTGCCACCGCTGATTTACTAGCCTTTGATGACGTTGAAATCGTACTTTATAGTTCATCGCAGGGCATTCATCGATTTGATAACCCAAATATAACCATTGTTTTTGTTCTTTCTGGGCATGTTGGATCTGAAATAGAACGCCAAGTGTTCCCATCGAAATGTCTATATCAGGATCGAAGAAGGTATAAAACGCGCTCGTACAGTGAGCCATGATGTCGGTTACGGCGATACCAACCAACTTGTTCTCATCATAGATGTGCATGAACTTTGTAGTAAGCCACTCATTTTTAGAGAATTGTAGAAACTCTTCTTTCTTGGGTGGGTACATGGTTCCCGAACGGTGACGAGCGGTGATATAGCGACTGTATAAGTCAAACCAGTTGTCATCCATCTCATCTTTCAGTTCCCAACGCAGTGATTTTCCTTTGTTAAGGATCCGTCGTTGGCTTTTGGAAAGCTTTATCTCAGGAATTGAAAGACGAATTGCTTGGCACGCTGAGCAATTATCACAATGTGGCTTATAAATGGTTGAACCACTGCGGCGAAATCCATTCGCAAGCAGAACTTCATAGTTATCTGAAGTGTGCATGTGTTCGTCAAGCGTGACTGCCACTCTCTCTTCGAAGTGAGGTAAGTAGCTGCAAGCGTGATTGTCTGTTAATCCAATTCTGATTTGTTGTAAATCTGGATTCATTAAGGCATTTCCTTTAGCCATTGGGTTTTAAAGCATGCATCGTTAACGGAGAATTCTTTGAGTAATTGCAGAGAACCTAGGAATTCATCCCTATCAACCTCGATAGCACCTAAGGATTCCAAGTGAGGGTTCATGACTTGGCAATCAATCAGTTGTCCGCCGAATTGTGTAAAGTGTTCACAAAAGTACCACAGCGCAATTTTAGAGGCATTGGTCTTCAGGCTGAACATCGATTCACCGCAAAAGACTTGGCCTCTTTGTAAGCCGTAAAGTCCACCGATCAGTTCATCATCTTGCCAAACCTCAACCGAGTGGCAGAAACCTAATGAAGCGAGTTTGCGGTAGGCTGACTGCATGTCGCTGTTTAGCCAGGTTTCTTCTTCGGGTCTTAGTGAAGAGCAATAACCAATTACTCTGTCCGTCGCTTGGTTGATGCTGACTCGGTAATTGTGCTTTCTTTGAAACTTTTTAAGACTTTTTGACGGTTCGAATGTCTTAGGATTAAATACCGCTCGCGGTGCAGGGCTCCACCAAAGTATAGGCTCACCTGGGCCATACCATGGAAATATACCTTGGCTATAAGCGTTTAAAATTCGCATTGGTGATAAATCACCACCGAAGGCGAGCAGACCGTTGGGGTCATCAAGCGCGTCGAAAGGCGAAGGAAACTCTATACTAGTAGTATCAAGTTCGGTTAGGTATATAGTCATAAGTACCGCATTACAGATTAATCACTGACCAAGAGGTCTTTAGGAGTTTTACCATGAAGAAGTTGCTTTGGATTTTACTTGTTTTGCCCATGTTGGCAAATGCAGCTTACAACAGAAACCAAGCTCGACCAGTAAACGAGGTGGTTTATGGTGAGATTGATACGGTCAGATACATCACTCAGCAAGAGATCGTTGAGTCGAAAGCGAATGGTTGGGAAACCTTGTTAGGTGCGGCGATTGGTGGCTTGATTGGTAACCAGTTTGGCGGCGGCACTGGTAAAGAAGTGGCGACAGCTGTAGGTGCAGTAGCAGGTGCGGGTATTGCTCGTAACCGAGGTAACACACAATATAAAGTAGAGTACAAACTGGTCGAGTTATTGGTCAAAACCAAAGACGACAAGTTGGTCAACATTATCCAAGATGTCGATAACTCGATGCTGTTCAACCGAGGCGATGATGTACGAATTCTCTATTTTTCAGATGGTGTTCGAGTTGATCTCGTGTACTAGTATATAAATACGATTGATTGGCTAATTAATCACCGGTTTGGGCCGGATTAGCTCTGGAGTTCGTTGGAAAAGTTCGTTAGTCTGCAAGTACGAAGAATTATTCATCACCCGAAAATAAATACGCACCAGTGACTTCGGGTGGTACAAGGACTATAAGATTTAATGGAAAGCCTTACGTTACAACCAATTCAAAAAGTGAACGGGGAAGTTAACCTACCTGGTTCAAAAAGCGTTTCCAACCGTGCACTTCTTTTGGCTGCACTTTCTACGGGAACCACTCGCCTAACAAACTTGCTAGACAGTGATGATATTCGTCATATGTTGAATGCATTGACTCAGTTAGGTGTTGATTATCAGTTGTCTGCAGACAAAACCGTTTGTGAAGTGACAGGTGTTGGTGGTGCATTCTCAAGTGACAAAGCCCTAGAGCTTTTCTTAGGTAACGCGGGTACGGCGATGCGTCCGTTGGCGGCTGCACTATGTTTAGGTCGCGGTGAATACGTTCTTACTGGTGAGCCTCGCATGAAAGAGCGCCCAATTGGCCACTTAGTAACAGCACTACGAGAAGCCGGTGCCGACGTTGAATATTTAGAGAACGAAAACTACCCGCCATTGAAGATCACAGGTACCGGTTTGAAGAGCGGTACGGTTTCTATCGACGGTTCGATCTCTAGTCAATTTTTGACGGCATTTTTGATGGCTGCGCCTTTAGCTGAAGGTGAAGTGACCATTAAAATTGACGGTGAATTGGTTTCTAAACCTTACATCGATATTACGCTGCACATCATGAAGCAATTTGGTGTGGACGTGATCAATAATGATTACCAAGAGTTTGTGATTCCTACCGGGCAATCTTACTCGGCACCGGGTGATTTCTTGGTTGAAGGTGATGCATCATCTGCGTCATATTTCCTTGCAGCCGCTGCTATCAAAGGTGGTGAGATTAAGGTCACTGGTATTGGTAAAAACAGTATCCAAGGTGATATCCAATTCGCTGATGCGCTTGAGAAAATGGGTGCGGAAATCGAATGGGGTGACGACTACGTTATTTCTCGTTGTGGCGAGCTGAAAGGCATTGATATGGACTATAACCATATCCCAGATGCTGCGATGACTATCGCGACAACCGCATTGTTTGCGAAAGGCACAACGGCAATCCGTAATGTCTACAACTGGCGTGTGAAAGAGACAGACCGCTTGGCTGCAATGGCAACAGAGCTACGCAAAGTCGGCGCTGAAGTGGAAGAGGGTGAAGATTACATTATTGTTAACCCTGTGGCTGAACTGACTCATGCGGCGATTGATACTTACGATGATCACCGTATGGCGATGTGTTTCTCGCTGGTTGCTTTGAGCGATACGCCTGTGACGATTAATGATCCAGGTTGTACGTCAAAGACATTCCCTGATTATTTCGACAAGCTGAAAATGCTAAGTCTATAAAAATGCTTAGTATGTAAAGGTTTAGGAACAAAAAAGCTTGCCTAAGTGGCAAGCTTTTTAATTATTGCTGAATTGTAAATTCTTTCGAAAGGTGGTGCGCTAAGTATTTAAACATGTTAAATACCGCGGTTGTATTCTCTGTCGGCATTCCATTGCTGTCTAAGAAGTATTCACCTTTGAAGACGAGTACATCGTCTTTTTCTACTACGCTGTTTGCGCGCATGCCTTCAATGTAGTCATCATGTGATTGGATAATTTGGTTTGCGATAAGCAGTAAATCAAATTCTGCTATTACTTTCTTTGTCATGAGTTTATCTCTGATAACTGAATATAACGTTGAGTTTATGGTGTCGAACTAGAAATTCAATGATTTCACAACCGATTAAGAGAGTCTTTTCAAACATCCACAATTTATTTTGTGATTTACGGCAAAAATAATTGAATGGGGCTCGCGTTAGATTCGCGGACAAGCTTAGTATGAGCCCGTTTAGACGTAATGCCTGATGAATAGGCTCTTGCAAGTATTCTTAGTGAGTACTTTATAGCTTCTTTATATTGTGACCCTTTTATCTATGAGTCGTCGAATTGTCGAGCGATCAGATCCAATTTTGAAAAAAGCGGTTGATCTTCTAGTAATCTCGCACAATAGTAAAAAAAGAAGCAATGAATTTAGAATATCATGCGTAAAAGCCCACAAGCTAAATTGTTGGTGCTGAAGCATCGTGATTAAGGACGTTAGAGTCAATATGGGTAAATCGCTCGTTATAGTGGAGTCGCCAGCCAAGGCTAAAACTATCAATAAATATCTTGGCAAAGACTTTGTCGTTAAGTCGAGTGTAGGTCACGTACGTGATTTACCAACGGCAGGTCAAAGTACTGGTCAAAAGGCTGCTGCAGTTTCAACCAAGGGTATGAGCCCAGAAGACAAAGCTCGTATCAAGAAAGAAAAAGATCGCAAAGCTCTTATCAAAAAGATGGGTATCAACCCGTATAAAGAGTGGGAAGCGAACTACCAAATCCTACCTGGTAAAGAGAAAGTCGTCGCTGAATTGCAAAAACTGGCTGAGAACGCAGACCATGTTTATCTCGCAACCGATTTGGACCGCGAAGGAGAAGCTATCGCATGGCACCTTCGTGAGATCATCGGTGGCGATGAAACGCGATACAAGCGAGTGGTTTTTAACGAAATCACCAAGAATGCTATTCAACAAGCTTTCGAAACTCCAGGTGAGCTAAATATTGATGGCGTAAACGCACAACAAGCACGACGTTTTATGGACCGTGTTGTTGGCTTTATGGTGTCACCTCTGCTTTGGAAAAAAGTAGCACGAGGCCTGTCCGCTGGCCGTGTTCAATCAGTAGCGGTAAAACTACTGGTAGAGCGTGAGCGCGAGATCAACGCCTTTATCCCTGAAGAGTTCTGGGATGTGCATGCTGATACTAAAACAGCAGAGAAAACCGACTTTAGACTGCAAGTTGCACAGAAAGACGGTGTTGCGTTTAAACCTGAAAATGAAGCGCAAACACAAGCTGCTGTTAGCGTTTTAGAAAAAGCGCAATACGAAGTATGTAAACGTGAAGACCGCCCAACAAAGAGTAAGCCGTCTGCACCTTACATCACGTCGACGCTGCAACAAGCGGCGAGTACGCGTCTTGGTTATGGCGTAAAGAAAACCATGATGCTGGCTCAACGCCTGTATGAAGCGGGTTACATCACTTATATGCGTACTGATTCAACCAACTTGAGTTCAGAAGCTGTAGAAGCCGCTCGTGAATACATTGGTTCTGAGTACGGCGCGCAATACCTTCCACCTAAAGCTCTTGCATACGGCAGCAAAGAGGGCGCTCAAGAGGCCCACGAAGCGATTCGTCCTTCAAGTGTAGATGTTAAGTCGGAAGATCTAAACGGCGTAGACGCAGACGCACACAAGCTTTACTCGCTAATTTGGAATCAATTCGTAGCGTGTCAAATGACGCCAGCTCAATACGATTCAACGACAGTAAGCGTTAAAGCAGATGAGTACACGTTGAAAGCGAAAGGTCGTATCCTTAAATTTGATGGTTGGACTCGTGTTCAGCGTCCAATGGGCAAGAACGAAGATACGATCCTTCCAGCAGTACAGATCGGCGATAAGCTTGATCTGATTGCGCTAGACCCTAAACAGCACTTCACTAAGCCACCGGCTCGTTTCACTGAAGCGGCGCTAGTTAAAGAGCTTGAGAAGCGTGGTATTGGTCGTCCTTCAACATACGCATCAATCATCTCAACGATTCAAGATCGCGGTTATGTAAAAGTTGAACAGCGTCGTTTCTATGCTGAGAAGATGGGTGAAATTGTTACTGACCGTCTAGATGGCAGCTTCAATGACCTAATGAACTACGACTTCACTGCTCGTATGGAGCAGAAGTTGGACCAAATCGCAGAAGGCGAAGCAAGCTGGAAAGGCGTGCTAGATAACTTCTTCGAAGACTTTACTGGCGATTTGGAAAAAGCAGACTTAGACGAAGACGCTGGTGGCATGAAGCCAAATCATATCGTGGAAACCGATATTGAGTGTCCGACTTGTAGCCGTAAAATGGGTATTCGTACTGCTTCGACAGGCGTATTCCTTGGTTGTTCTGGCTATGCACTTCCACCAAAAGAGCGTTGTAAGACAACAATCAACCTTGGTGATGAAGAAGGCATTATCAACGTGCTTGAAGAAGACGTTGAAACAGCAGCACTTCGAGCTAAAAAGCGTTGTCCTATTTGTGAAACGGCAATGGATGCCTATCTAATCGATGATAAGCGTAAGATGCACGTATGTGGTAACAACCCGAACTGTGAAGGTTATGTGGTTGAGCACGGCGAATTTAAAGTGAAAGGCTACGATGGTCCACTTGTTGAGTGTGACAAGTGTGGTTCTGACATGGTTCTGAAGAACGGTCGTTTTGGTAAATACATGGACTGTACGAGTGAAGATTGTAAGAACACTCGTAAGATTCTGAAAAATGGCGAAGTTGCGCCACCAAAAGAAGACCCGGTGCATTTCCCTGAACTTCCGTGTGAAAATTCAGACGCGTACTTTGTTCTTCGTGATGGTGCTTCTGGTCTATTTATGGCTGCGAGCAACTTCCCTAAATCACGTGAAACACGTGCACCATTAGTGGAAGAGCTGGTTCGTTTTAAAGACCGTATCTCACCTAAGTTCCAATACCTAGCATCAGCGCCAGTTGCTGACCCTGATGGTAAGCCGACAGTGGTTCGTTTTAGTCGTAAGACCAAAGAAAACTACGTGCGTACTGAAGTAGATGGAAAACCGTCCGGTTGGACTGCGTTGTACATCGACGGTAAGTGGGAAGTTACGGATAAGCGTAAAAAGCCTAAAGAGAAATAACTGAACGTTATTGATGAAAAAGCAGCCTAATGGCTGCTTTTTTTTGATCTCAATATGACTAAATATGCAACTTGTTGACATGGTGTTTCGTCTGCGAGAATTTATTAAATTCACATCGCAAAATAAATAATGCCAATTAATCAGATTTTCTTATGCAACTTTAACGAGAATGTAACTTAATTAAAATATTGTAACTCACAGATCAGCGTTTAGTTGTATACCTGATGTGTGTCGGGTGTTAATGTAATGTTTCGTCTTGACGGTGTAATGTGAGCTGCTTTAAGTCTTGGGAAAGCAATCAGCTTACGTACCACAGAATGGCGTATTAAAAATTGAATTCGGCCGAAAAGTCGATAACGTATATAAAACCAAGTGCAAAGAATAGTGCACACATAACAACGTTTGGCTTAGGATATTGTCACTGTATGTGAATGGATATTCGCTAAATACCGAAATAAGTGTTGGTGCTCATCCCCCAGAGGAAGATACCTCTACGAGTACTAACATCGACAAGCTATAGATATATGGAGAATAAAATGGCTGGTGTATTGGGAATGATTCTTGCTGGTGGTGAAGGCTCTCGCTTAAGACCTTTAACTGAATCTCGCAGCAAACCCTCGGTTCCTTTCGGTGGTAGTTACCGCTTAATTGATTTCGCTTTGAACAACTTCGTTAATGCTGATCTAATGAAGATCTACGTATTAACACAATTTAAGTCACAGTCACTGTTCCACCATATGAAAAAAGGCTGGAATATCAGTGGCATAACAGACCGTTTTATCGACCCAATTCCTGCGCAAATGCGTAAAGGAAAGCGTTGGTATGAAGGCACAGCAGATGCTATCTACCAAAACATGGGCTTTATGGAGTTGGAAGAACCTGATCAAGTATGTATTTTTGGTTCAGACCATATCTATAAGATGGACATCAAACAGATGCTTGATTTCCATAAAGAGAAGAAAGCGGCTCTAACAGTATCAGCATTGCGCATGCCGCTTGCTGAAGCATCAGAATTCGGTGTTATTGAGGTTGATGCTGACGGCCGTATGATTGGCTTTGAAGAGAAACCTGCAAATCCGAAGTCGATCCCGGGCGATCCAGAATCAGCGCTCGTTTCAATGGGCAACTACGTGTTCGAAGCGAAAGAGCTTTTTGCCGAACTAACGGAAGATGCTGATAGAGAAGGTTCGACACACGATTTCGGCAAAGACATTATTCCAAACATGTTCCCACGTGGTGATGTGTTTGTTTATGATTTCAGCACCAACCGTATTACTGGTGAGAAAGAAGAAGTTTACTGGCGCGATGTAGGTACGATTGACGCGTACTGGCAAGCGCACATGGACCTTCTTAAGAAAGATGCGCCATTCTCGCTATACAACCGTAAATGGCCTCTACACACTTATTACCCGCCACTACCACCAGCTACGTTTACTGATTCGGCAAATGGTCGAATTCAGATCATTGATAGCCTTGTGTGTAGCGGTAGTTATGTACGTGGTTCGCGTATTGAAAAGAGTGTACTGGGCTTCCGCAGCAATATCGCATCAGCGTGTGATATTAGCGAAAGCATCTTACTCGGTGATGTAAAAGTGGGTGAGGGTTGTATCTTGCGCCGCGTTATCATTGATAAAGACGCAGATATCGCACCGGGTACACAGATTGGTGTAAATCTGACAGAAGACAAAAAGCATTACCACGTATCTGACGATGGTGTCGTAGTGATTTCTAAAGGAGCACGAGTTGGTTACTAAGACTCTCTCGGTACTTTTTGTAGCGTCTGAAGTTGAAGGCTTGATTAAAAGTGGTGGCTTGGCTGATGTAGCCAAGGCACTGCCGAAAGCGTTGCAAACACTCGAACAGGACGTTCGAGTGACTATCCCCGCATATAGAAACATTCCAAACATTGATTCAGCAGAAGTTATTTTATCGACTGAACTCGATCATTGGCCTCATACGGCTTATCAAGTTAAAAAACTGAGCGTAGAAGGCGTTCCTGTTTTTGGTATTGAATGTGCCAAGTATTTCGACCGCCCGGAAATGTACGCAGAAAACAATCAAGCTTATGCTGATAACGGAGAGCGCTTCTCGTTCTTTAGTGCAGCCTGTCTTGATATGCTTCCTAAGCTTGGTTTCCAACCGGATATCATTCATGCAAATGACTGGCATACTGGTTTCGTTCCTTTCTTGCTTAAATCGCGTTATCAACAACACGATTTCTTTGAAAATACGCGCAGTGTTATTTCGATTCACAATGCGGTTTTCAAAGGTGTGTTCGCCTACGATGAACTTCAATTCCTGCCAGAGATGCACCGTTACCATGCGCCTGAAGCTTCAGTGAGTGACACTCATGTCACTATGCTAAGAGCTGGAGTGATGTGTGCGGATAAAGTGAACGCAGTAAGTCCTACCTATGCAGAAGAGTTGAAAACGGAATTAGGTAGCCACGGTATGGCTGCAGAATTCCAACACAGATCTGCTGATCTGTTCGGCATTTTGAATGGGTGTGATTATGGGGCTTGGAATCCGGAAACTGATGCTTTCCTTCCTCGTAAATACAAAGCGACCAAGCACAGCATGGCTCGCGGAAAATCAGCTTGTAAGCAAAAACTGCAACAAGATGTAGGTTTACCCGTTGCCGATTGCGCGGTTTATGGCATGGTTTGTCGCTTGACGAATCAAAAAGGTGTTCATTACTTACTGCCTATCATCGAACAGTTTTTGAAAAATGATCTTCAGATCGTGATTGTCGGTACTGGCGATCCGGTTTTGGCGAGTCAATTGAAAGAGCTATCAGCGCTTCACTCAGATAAGTTCTCGTTCGTAGAAGCGTACAATAATGAACTTGCGCACTTGGTTGAAGCAGGCTCTGATTTCTTCTTGATGCCTTCGGAATTTGAACCGTGTGGCTTAAACCAAATCTACAGCATGGCTTACGGTACTTTGCCGATTGTTCGTTCTGTGGGAGGTTTAAAAGACAGCGTGAATGATTACGATGAAGATCCTGAAGTCGCGACTGGGTTTGCTTTTGAAGAGCCAACACCGCAGGCGTTATTGACTGTGTTACATCGTTCATTACTGCTTTATGCACAAAACCCATCTGAAATTAAGCGTGCTCAGCTTTATGCGATGCAGCAAGATTTTAGTTGGGAAGATGCGGCTAAAGAATACCTAGCTATGTATCATTCAGCATTTTAACTTGTTGACTTAGCTTTAAAATTAGCGGGCGGGCAACAACAGCTCGTAATAAATGAAGGCGCTCTAATTGTTGAGTGCCTTTTTGTTTCCTGGTCAGAGCACATCACGTTTACGAAGACAAAGCTTGCAAACTCATTTTTGTCAGGTAGAAAAGGTGAGGTAGGTATTCACATGACTAATGATATGTTTGACACTATTATCACTTAAAGTTCTTAATAGCGTGGTATCCTTAGTCATCGCCTCGTGATGAGGCATAGCTCCATTCCAATAATTAAAGCGATAGGTATGTCTGAGAGTTTACTATTTCATAAAACATTTACTCACCCTACGAGCGATGAGTGGGTTGTATTTGTGCATGGCGCAGGAGGCAGTTCCTCCATCTGGTTCAAGCAGATCAAAGCGTATAAACAGCATTTCAACTTACTTCTCATTGATCTGAGAGGGCACGGTAAATCAGACAATATACTTAAAGGGCTGATTTCGAATCGTTATACGTTCAAATCGGTGACGCTTGATATTCTTAAAGTGTTAGACCATCTTAAGATCCGTTCTGCACATTTCGTTGGCATGTCTTTGGGCACGATTATTGTGCGTAACGTTGCCGAACTGGCGGCTGGCCGTGTACGTTCAATGGTACTGGGTGGCGCTGTCACCAAGCTAAACACTCGCTCTCAAGTGTTAATCAAGTTGGGTAACCTCAGCAAGCACATCATTCCTTACATGTGGTTATACAGCCTTTTTGCTTATGTTGTGATGCCACAAAAAAGCCAAAAAGAGTCTCGTCACCTTTTTATCCGCGAAGCCAAAAAACTGTGCCAGAAAGAATTTAAACGCTGGTTTATCTTAACGGCTGATGTAAACCCCTTGATGAAATATTTTAAAGATAGAGAGCTACCAATACCGACTCTTTATTTGATGGGGGAACGTGACTACATGTTTATTAAGCCTGTAAAAGAAATGGTTGCAGCGCATGAATCGAGTGAGCTAGTAGAAATCCCGAATTGTGGACACGTGTGTAACGTGGAAAACCCTGAAGAGTTTAATCAGCGTTCGATTGCGTTTATTCAAAAACAAATTCAGTGATTTTCTAGGCGTGAAATCAAAGATGATGAGTTAATCGAATTGAAATAAAAACGGGAAGCTAACTTTAGCTTCCCGTTTTTAATTGGAGGAGGTATCTGACCGAATCGTTCTATCAGGTCACTGAAACCCTGCTATTCAGGTGAGGCAGCACCGCACTGCCAGCAAGAGCCGAATTGCGCTTCGTTGACTTCATGACACTCACCACAACGCCACTCTTCATAGATGATCGAATCTTGCTGCTTTTGGTAGTCATTGACAAGCATGCGAGCTTTACTGGCCAATTCTGGCTCATATAACCATACGTAAGGGTCAGTTTCTTCAGTGAATGGGATTTCCCCTTTCAATCCGAACAACCCCTCGCCACGGACTTCACAGGCAATATTCTCGCTTTCTAACAACCCACAGATGATATGAGCTTCTGTCGGATTCGATGCACTGAAGATTTTCATTGAATTAGAACCTTATTCGGCTATCTGTGTTATTTAGTTATTATAAATTATTCAGCTACGGGCGCTGAACGAAACTTACCCATCAACCATTTAGCCACTATTGGGAATATACCCAATAACGCAAATGACAATAGTACTGAAGGGGAGACGATGCCCGAAAGTGAATCAATTTCTGCGAGCTGAGTACCAGCATTCAAGAAAACCGCCGTCCCCGGTAACATCCCGATTTGACTCGTAAGGTAGTAACGACTCACTGACATCGGTGTTAGACCCATCAATAGGTTGATAAGGAAAAATGGGAATACAGGAATCAGACGCAGAGAAAACAGGTAAAATGCGCCGTCTTTTTCAACCCCCTTGTTAATCGTCGCCAATTTGTCACCAAACTTGGTTTGAATCCAGTCACGCAACAGGTAACGGCTACTTAAGAAAGCTAAGGTCGCACCGATCGCACTTGCGAAAGATACCAGCAGCAAGCTGTTCCAGAAGCCAAATAGCGCGGCCCCTAATAGGGTCACAACAGCGGCACCGGGAATGGAGAAAGCTGTAATCATTACATACGCGACAAAATAGATAGCGGCAGCCGCAATAAAGTTGCTGTCAATGTAGTCATTTAACACAGCTTGTTGGGCCTTAGCATTTTCAAGCGTTAAGTACTGGCCGAAATTGATGCCTAACAGCACGATGGTTATGACCAACACAATACCCAATATCATTTTCTTACTCATTGATACTTCCTCTAAATTTTCAATGCATACCGATAGTATAGATAGACAGGCAAAGCATAGATTAACTTTCACCAGTTAATAAAAAACTATTTGTTCTAGACGATGGATCGGGGGCAAAAAGCTAGCCTAATTGCTTAGTCTTATGTTAGCGACAAGTATTGGCGGAATAGAGGTGGAAAAAGATTCGTTGATTAGAAGGTTGTGACTCTCTGCTAGGGACTTGTTTTGTATGCATTATTTTATTAGCGATAATTTGTACCACGTAAAAAGTAACAAAAATTTGAAAGAGTTTTGGTCTTGGCTCGTTCTATATACGTAACAATCGTGGCATGAAGATTGTTTTAGATAATTATTCAGGCAGACAACTAAGGAGCTAGCTATGAAATTATTATCAATGATTACGGTTATTGCTACAACGGGCCTATTCTCTTTCCAAGCCATGGGATCGGGCGTCTATCACCGTGCGGCTGTTGAGTCTAAAGTATTTAAAGGCGATGTAGTGGCGAGCCAATCACAGGCTTACGAATCTGGAAAAAAAATCTGGATGGATATAAACAGTAAGCGCTCATATGAATTGAGCAAAATCTTACCGCAAGCCTCTGAAAAAGTAGATGTACGCTCGTTTGAAATCAAAAACGGTACCATCAAAGTAAAAGAAATAATGGATTCCTCTGGAGAAATTAACTTCATTCCGATGGTTAAAGTGGATTACAAATACTATTACCGTCCATCTTTTTGAACTCAGTGGTTCAGCTAAACATAAGACTAGTTTTGTCGACATAACTAAGCCGCAGTAAATGCGGCTTAGTTATGTATATAGATTGCACTGACAATGTTAATTGACGCGATTGATAAGCTCTTCGCGACGTTGCTGCGGTATAACAGACCAATGTGTACCATTGATCGCGCCTTCTAGCGCCCAAAGTAGTTCAATACTGACGGAAGACGCATGCGATTCTTTGATGGCGTTAAATGCGTTTACAGAGCCAGATTCATATAAACGTTCGACAGAATCGATCCCTGCCTTTTTCAACATACGCTCGGTAGCGAGTCGAAGATTAGGCAGATCTTTGAGTCGGGTCGGCTTAGCAGAAGACTGCTCAGCTTTTTCTTCTTTAGCAAAACCCAGAGACGTCGTTGCAAGCTGCAAGATTTTCTCTTGGTCTTGCCACAGGCCTTCAGGTAAAGCGAAATATTTAGTAACGACAGGGAAACCACGTTTTTTGTAGACGTACGGTTGAAACCCTTGTTGTTCGAACTGTTTCGTTGTGCATTTGTCTGCTCGTATGTGCAGCTGGTCATTTACAACCAGAGCAAACATAGTGTCATCAGCAAAAAGACCGAAGCCACCAAACATCGAGCGTGATTTTATTTTTCCTAGGGATTCAAATAATTTCATTGAATCCTTTAGTATCGGTTTATCCATGTTATTTATCTCGGTGTATTTGAACTACGCCACCAAATAAGCAGGTCCGAGAGATTAGCAAAATGTTGCAATTAAATTGTCAATAAGCCGTAAATTACTAAATTATTAGTAGTTACTGCATTTTGCCATCGGTAACCCCGCTACCATACCAACGAGTGGTTTAGGCCGGAAGCTTTGCGTCTCACTCTTTCAAGTGATTTGCCCTGTGCGTGACTGATTGAATAGAATAAAGTTTTTGTTGAATGAGGCTCACACTTGTTATTTCAAAATGTGATATTGCTTCAATTAATGATCTTTCATTTATGCATAAGGGTTCATTTGTGTTGTTGATAAAAAAAGGTTCATCGCGG
>NZ_JBFRSX010000031.1:0-413 GCF_041473835.1 Vibrio sp. 10N.222.55.A1
CAAAGATCGCGTCACAAAAATGTGTACAAGAGATTGGATTGACCTGATCAGTTAATTTTCCGGATTGGTATTATACCAGGCTACTTTCTGTAATTTATTAAATTCCAGAAAGCAAAAAGGCTCTAGCATTTCTGCTAGAGCCTTAAATATGGCAGGGGTGGAGAGATTCGAACTCCCAACACGCGGATTTGGAATCCGCTGCTCTGCCAATTGGAGCTACACCCCTATTTTCAGTTTTAAAGAGCTGAAACTCTGAATAAGTGGCGGAGTGGACGGGACTCGAACCCGCGACCCCCGGCGTGACAGGCCGGTATTCTAACCAACTGAACTACCACTCCGCAGTGGAATACTTGTCGTCGCTGACAAGTGTTCAAACTTTTTGTCTTCACTTTTCAAAAAAGTGAAAATAAATT
>NZ_JBFRSX010000032.1:0-3171 GCF_041473835.1 Vibrio sp. 10N.222.55.A1
ACCCTTTCGGGTTGTATGGTTAAGTGACTAAGCGTACACGGTGGATGCCTTGGCAGTCAGAGGCGATGAAAGGCGTAATAACTTGCGATAAGCCCAGATTAGGTAGTAATAACCTTTTGAGTCTGGGATTCCTGAATGGGGAAACCCACTTACATAAGTAAGTATCCTGTTGTGAATACATAGCAACAGGAGGCAAACCGGGGGAACTGAAACATCTAAGTACCCCGAGGAAGAGAAATCAACCGAGATTCCGAAAGTAGCGGCGAGCGAAATTGGATTAGCCCTTAAGCTTTTAATGATGCAGGTGAAGAGTCTGGAAAGTCTCGCAATAAAGGGTGATAGCCCCGTAACCGACACATCATAATCAGTGAAAACGAGTAGGGCGGGACACGTGATATCCTGTCTGAATATGGGGGGACCATCCTCCAAGGCTAAATACTACTGACTGACCGATAGTGAACCAGTACCGTGAGGGAAAGGCGAAAAGAACCCCTGTGAGGGGAGTGAAATAGAACCTGAAACCGTGTACGTACAAGCAGTAGGAGCACCTTCGTGGTGTGACTGCGTACCTTTTGTATAATGGGTCAGCGACTTAATTTTAGTAGCAAGGTTAACCGTTTAGGGGAGCCGTAGGGAAACCGAGTCTTAACTGGGCGTACAGTTGCTAGGATTAGACCCGAAACCAGGTGATCTAGCCATGGGCAGGTTGAAGGTTGAGTAACATCAACTGGAGGACCGAACCGACTAATGTTGAAAAATTAGCGGATGACTTGTGGCTAGGGGTGAAAGGCCAATCAAACCTGGAGATAGCTGGTTCTCCCCGAAAGCTATTTAGGTAGCGCCTCGGACGAATACTACTGGGGGTAGAGCACTGTTAAGGCTAGGGGGTCATCCCGACTTACCAACCCTTTGCAAACTCCGAATACCAGTAAGTACTATCCGGGAGACACACGGCGGGTGCTAACGTCCGTCGTGGAGAGGGAAACAACCCAGACCGCCAGCTAAGGTCCCAAAGTATAGCTAAGTGGGAAACGATGTGGGAAGGCTCAGACAGCCAGGATGTTGGCTTAGAAGCAGCCATCATTTAAAGAAAGCGTAATAGCTCACTGGTCGAGTCGGCCTGCGCGGAAGATGTAACGGGGCTAAGCTATACACCGAAGCTGCGGCTACGTACCTTAGGGTGCGTGGGGTAGGGGAGCGTTCTGTAAGCCGTTGAAGGTGGTCTGTAAGGGCTGCTGGAGGTATCAGAAGTGCGAATGCTGACATGAGTAACGATAAAGGGAGTGAAAAACTCCCTCGCCGGAAGACCAAGGGTTCCTGTCCAACGTTAATCGGGGCAGGGTAAGTCGACTCCTAAGGCGAGGCCGAAAGGCGTAGTCGATGGGAAACGGGTTAATATTCCCGTACTTCTTACAATTGCGATGGGGGGACGGAGAAGGCTAGGTGGGCCTGGCGACGGTTGTCCAGGTTCAAGTACGTAGGCGGGTGGTTTAGGTAAATCCGGACCGCTACTAACGCTGAGATACGATGTCGAGCTACTACGGTAGTGAAGTCATTGATGCCATGCTTCCAGGAAAAGCCTCTAAGCTTCAGATTGTAAGGAATCGTACCCCAAACCGACACAGGTGGTCGGGTAGAGAATACCAAGGCGCTTGAGAGAACTCGGGTGAAGGAACTAGGCAAAATGGTACCGTAACTTCGGGAGAAGGTACGCTCTTATCAGTGAAGTCCCTTGCGGATGGAGCAGACGAGAGTCGCAGATACCAGGTGGCTGCAACTGTTTATTAAAAACACAGCACTGTGCAAAATCGTAAGATGACGTATACGGTGTGACGCCTGCCCGGTGCCGGAAGGTTAATTGATGGGGTTAGACTTCGGTCGAAGCTCTTGATCGAAGCCCCGGTAAACGGCGGCCGTAACTATAACGGTCCTAAGGTAGCGAAATTCCTTGTCGGGTAAGTTCCGACCTGCACGAATGGCGTAATGATGGCCACGCTGTCTCCACCCGAGACTCAGTGAAATTGAAATCGCTGTGAAGATGCAGTGTACCCGCGGCTAGACGGAAAGACCCCGTGAACCTTTACTACAGCTTGGCACTGAACATTGAACCTACATGTGTAGGATAGGTGGGAGACTATGAAACCGCGTCGCTAGATGTGGTGGAGTCGTCCTTGAAATACCACCCTTGTAGTTTTGATGTTCTAACGTTGGTCCCTGAATCGGGATTACGGACAGTGCCTGGTGGGTAGTTTGACTGGGGCGGTCTCCTCCCAAAGAGTAACGGAGGAGCACGAAGGTGGGCTAAACACGGTTGGACATCGTGTGGTTAGTGCAATGGCATAAGCCCGCTTGACTGCGAGAATGACAATTCGAGCAGGTGCGAAAGCAGGTCATAGTGATCCGGTGGTTCTGAATGGAAGGGCCATCGCTCAACGGATAAAAGGTACTCCGGGGATAACAGGCTGATACCGCCCAAGAGTTCATATCGACGGCGGTGTTTGGCACCTCGATGTCGGCTCATCACATCCTGGGGCTGAAGTCGGTCCCAAGGGTATGGCTGTTCGCCATTTAAAGTGGTACGCGAGCTGGGTTTAGAACGTCGTGAGACAGTTCGGTCCCTATCTGCCGTGGGCGTTGGAAAATTGAAAGGGGCTGCTCCTAGTACGAGAGGACCGGAGTGGACGAACCTCTGGTGTTCGGGTTGTCATGCCAATGGCATTGCCCGGTAGCTAAGTTCGGAATCGATAACCGCTGAAAGCATCTAAGCGGGAAGCGAGCCTTGAGATGAGTTTTCCCTGGCACTATAAGTGTCCTAAAGGGTTGTCGTAGACTACGACGTTGATAGGCAGGGTGTGTAAGTGCTGCGAGGCATTGAGCTAACCTGTACTAATTGCCCGTGAGGCTTAACCATACAACACCCAAGGGGTTTTGTGGACTCAAAGAAAGACCAGACCTTGAATGAGTTTGAAGAGATAGACTTTTAAATCAGTTTTCCAGATTATTTTGCCTTCAGTTTTTAAAAAAAGCTGAAAGTAAAAGCAAAATTTGCTTGGCGACCATAGCATTGTGGACCCACCTGATTCCATGCCGAACTCAGAAGTGAAACACAATAGCGCCGATGGTAGTGTGGGGCTTCCCCATGTGAGAGTAGGACATCGCCAGGCTTTAAAT
>NZ_JBFRSX010000033.1:0-81300 GCF_041473835.1 Vibrio sp. 10N.222.55.A1
CCGCGATGAACCTTTTTTATTGCCGTGAATGATTAGAAAACAAGCAACAAAACAAAATTATGAAAATTAAGGGTTTACAAGATCCTCCACCCCTTATATTATTCACGCCACTGGAGGGATGGCTGAGTGGTCGAAAGCACCGGTCTTGAAAACCGGCAACCGTTAATAGCGGTTCTAGGGTTCAAATCCCTATCCCTCCACCACTTTAAAGAAAGCCGCTGAGAAATCAGCGGCTTTTTTGCATCTGAAGCTTTTTAAAATATAAAGCTCATCTAACAAAACTCTCTACAGTCCCAGTTTCAAACCCATTCACTTTATACCTAGTTTTAAATTCCGATCTCACCGTTCTAAACTAAAAGTTCATGCGCCTAAGCCACTCCCCTCATAACTTTACCTGCAAGCCAATTAGATACTTTCTTTTTTAATAGCACAGAAACACTTCACGTATAACAAAAGTTGGGAATACTTGGCTTATTGAATATTAGATTTTGTCGGCTTCTTAATAAACCGAACAATAAATAATCATTCAGAACAAAAATACCAAAAAGCGTTCATAAAAAAAGCAGTCAGTTAATAAGGGTATTTACAAGCGAAAGCCACCCTTATATTATACGCGCCACTGGAGGGATGGCTGAGTGGTCGAAAGCACCGGTCTTGAAAACCGGCAACCGTTAATAGCGGTTCTAGGGTTCAAATCCCTATCCCTCCACCACATTAAAGAAAGCCGCTGAGAAATCAGCGGCTTTTTTGTATCTGGCGTTTGCGTAAAGAACTTACGTATTTTCCACTACGCCACCTTTCGGCTCACTTCAAAACGCCCAATCAATTGGTCTAAACGGCTCAATGCATTGCCCATCAAGGACACTCGACGTGCGAGTTGCTTAGTAGACAGTTGTAAGTCAGATATTGAACGTTGGGCTTTATCTGCCGTTTGTCCATTTTTCTGACTGTTTTCATCTAAGTTAGACATCGTGGTAAAGAGGTCACTCACCGCTGATTGAATTTGCTCACTGCGAGCATTTGAGTCGACTGTTAAGTTTCCTTTACTCACATTCTCGACACCTCGCTCCATGGACTCAACAGCACTGCGAGACTTACTATGCAGCTCTTTCATTAGGTCACTAATATGGTTAGCAGCTTGTGAAGTTCGGTCAGCCAGAGTTCTTACTTCAGAAGCGACGACAGAGAACCCTCTCCCGTGTTCACCTGCTCTTGCCGACTCAATGGCCGCATTCAAGGCCAAAAGGTTAGTCTGCGCGGTAATGTCAGTAATGATGTCTATAATGTCAGACACCTTAGTCATTTCATTATTCACCTCATTCACGCTATGCGCCGAGCTTTCTACGATATTGCGAACAATCTCCATGCCTTCGACGGACTGATTGTACTCCTTCTCTGCGCTCAGGACGGCTTGTTTCATCACCGTGTCCATTTGCGTTGCTGAGACACTCGCATGAGTAATTTCGCTCTGTTGATACTGACTCAACTGAAGCATATTGCTTAACGCTTGTGATGCATCATCACTGGTTTGCTTCATCACGACACTGCGACGAAACATCGATTCCGAAACCTCTCTAACTTCGTGACTCGCATGGATCAACTCACTCACCGTGTTATCTAAATTGTCGATAAAACTGTTAGTCCAGCGCCCTAAGTTGCCAAGTTCATTATGACTGAATGTGGTGGGATCAAGTCTCCGACTTAAGTTGCCATCACCTTCAGCTAAGGTCTGCATTACCCCGGTCATTTCATGAATCTTCTTCGCTAGTGGTTTGGCGCTAACTAAACGGAATAAGCCCAATGAAAGCAACGCGCAAGCGAACATAATGCCACTCTGCATAAAAGGTGTGAGTGTATAAAGGTTGGCAAACAGTAATGGAACAAATAGAGGCAGTAGCATGCAGCTGATAAAGTGCTTAGATAAGGTATAACTTAGACTTCGGTCTCTGTAGACCTCTTCTAAATCGGACTCACACATCATGCCAAAGGTATCTGGTGAACCATCCAATTGAAAAGTGATACCTTTGCCAATAACGGGTATGTGGCGATAGTCAGAATACCCCGGATAACCAATAAACAAGTTATTGCCATTTTTAATGGTTTCTCTTACGCCTGGGTGAAGCTGATTAGTGGCTGGGTCTGTAAAGCGAATCTCAAATTCGGTGTGGTGCTGGATCTTAACCGTTCCCCAATCAGTATGAATCCCTTGCTTTAAGTTCTCGCCGTGTGAAAAGGTATTATCTTCAAAGCGAGAACGAGAGAGCGCAACACCCGGCTGAGTATGAGGATCATGAATGGAGTCGACCATAAAGATATAGTTATCACCCGACTCGCTATAAATATGCCCCGCTTCTCTTTGAATAATGTCACCAATAACATCATTTGGAACACGACCACATAGGAATTGCGGCGCCCCTTCATCCCGAGAAAAGGGGACATAAAACATCAGCGTTATTTGGTCATGAAACGATGAACTCGAAGCCCCTACGTTCAACGTGCGCTGATCCATATACGGCCCATGCAGATAACGCTTTGAAGCCCCTTCAACTAAAGCCTTCTTGTCTCCAAGGTTAACCCCTACATGCTCATGATAACTCGATGCTTGTGCTATCCCCTTAGCATCGACGATCGCCAACTCAGAAAAATCCGTACTGCGTTTAAGAAGGCTAGATAACGTCCCCTGTGCTTGCTCTTCCGTTCGACTTGCCAAATAAACAGCAGAGTCTTCTAAAAAGTCCCATTGATTCTTGACCCAGTTATGCAGAAGTTGAACTCGCGTGTGAGCAATACTTTCAAAAGCTTGTTCAAGCTCCTCCGTCCTACTTCGATTGAAGAAACAAGCTCTGCGCATAGCCAGTTTTCCTGTTGCGCCAAACCAATTAAGCCAACTACGTTCCTTGTCCGTCAGGTTCATTTTTATCCCTTGTGTTTTTATAGACACATGGGTCAAGCAATTTACAGACCACAATTAACCACACAAATACGTAACTAATTAATAAAAAAGTACTTTATATGAGTCACAATGGTGCAAGCGTGTCTTTTATGGTGCAAAAGGCGCTTATTTCACACCATCATTTCAATGAACTATCAGCCGCTAATTTGAGAGGTTAACCGTGAACATGATAGGCCGCTTTTAACAGCTGCATGTGAATCGGCACCAGATCTTGGTGTTTAGTGCGGTACCCGCCACCGACTACGCAAGCCATCGGAATAGACTCTGATTTCGCTAATTCAATCATGAAACAGTCGCGCTCAAATATCCCTTGTGTCGAGACATTCAAATAACCCAGTTCATCGTCTTGATGAATATCTATCCCCGCATCATAAATAATCAGATCAGGTTGATGGTGAGCAATCGCTAACTTAGTGACTTGTTCAAAACAACGTAGGAACTCTTCATCTTCTGTTTCACGACTTAATGGCACATCTAAATCGGATAGCGGCTTTCGTGCAGGGAAGTTTTTATCGCAGTGGAACGACAGAGTAATGATGTCGTCGTTGTCTTGGCAAAGAGTTGCTGTGCCATCACCATGATGAACGTCGCTATCAACGATCAGCACTTTATCGATATGTTCAAAGGTCAGCGCGTGTTTTGCCGCTAAAACCAGATCGTTCAACAAACAAAAGCCACTGCCAAAATCATGATGCGCATGATGATAACCACCACTCAAATGAATCGCTAAACCAGTCTCTATTGCCATTTCAGCGGCCAAGCAGGTTCCACCACTTGAGTAGAGTGTTCTTTCGATAAGTTGTTCACTCCAGGGGAAACCGATACGTCTCATCTTTGCTGCGGGCAAATTACCAGAAACAAGCAAATCCACATACTCACTATCGTGAACCTGTTTTACCTGTTCAACCGAAACTGGCGTTGGTTGGAACATTTCAAACTGACTCTTCCATAGAGGATCTCTATCCATTAATGCTTCAACGGCACTGTGTAACAACTGATATTTGTTAATCGGGTAACGGTGACCTTCTGGTAAAGGTAACTGCGAATAGATTGGGTGGTAAATTAAAGGAATCATAATCAGGTTAATTGCGTATCTTTCTCAAAATCATAACAGTCTCAGCCTAGGCGACAACCTTAATTGATGATAATAGTTATCATTATCTTAGCTTTAAAAAAGAGACAGCAATGAAAAACCTAATACTCATCTTTGGGGTGATCTGCGGCTCAGCGGCAGCAGTAATGATTTTTGTAGGAATGCTAATGGCCAGTTGGTGGAGCGTTGATTTTCTCGTGTTAAGCCATCAAACTTAACTAATTGAACTGAAAAGGAATCACCATGAGCGTTATTTTTATTACTGGAGCGAACCGCGGCATTGGCTTAAGCCTGACTCGACAATACTTGGAAAGTAATCACAAGGTGTACGCGACTTATCGTGATGACAATTCAGCAAAAGAACTGCTCTCACTCGCAGACCACAACACCAACCTTACCTGTATTCAATTAGAGATAACCGATTACCAAGCAGTAAGCCAACTCCCTTCGCAAATAGAGTCGATTGATATCTTGATCAACAACGCTGGCTACTATGGCCCTAAAGGCTACGGGCTGGGTAATACCGATGTTGAAGAGTGGCGTCGTGTATTCGAAGTCAACACCATCGCTCCACTAAAGCTTGTCGAAACGCTATTGCCTTTACTCAAAGACAGCGATATCAAAAAGGTCGCTTGTTTATCCTCTAGAGTCGGCAGTATGTCAGAGAACACCTCAGGCGGCGGTTACATCTATCGCTCCTCTAAAGCCGCTCTAAACTCCGTGGTGAAGAGCCTAAGCAACGACTTAACCGATGATGGCTTTACGGTGTTAGCACTGCATCCAGGTTGGGTGCAGACTGAAATGGGTGGCCCTAATGCTCTGATCGACACCGACACTTCAGCTTCCGGCCTGATTGAAGTCATCGAGTCAGCGAATACCGAAGTGAGTGGTCACTTCTTCAGTTTCGATGGCAGCGAAATTGACTGGTAATCCACAGATGAATGCAGGGCATCTCTCAAACCTAGTTAAGCACTCAACGCTGTTTTGTCTAACAGTGATGCTAGCTGGCTGTTTCAGTGATGGCCCCGGCGACTTGTTCGACGACTATCAATCAAAGATAGCCAGAGTACAAGATGCTGACGAGATAATAGAGGAATGGGAATTTGAAAGCCTACCGAGAAAACGAGAACTGCTGCTTGACGTGCCCTCACTCTCTATCGGCCTCATCGACAGCTACCAGCTTCGTCAGTGTGGATTGTTCAATCTGATTGCAGAAAGAAATTCGGTTCTGGGCAAGGTCGCGGATGAGTTTCGTAATTACGATTATCAAGTCGCGCTACTTGAAGGCGTGGGCAAGTGTTTATCCAGTAATGAATTAGACCCAGAGATCGTAGAATTACTAAGAGAAATTGAGCAACAGAAACTCGCACAGTTTCCACTGCATCAATGGAATCTCATCTATGCCAGCGATGCTATGCAGTCACAAATGCGGGGTAGTCAGTGGTTACGCGCTGATATAGGCGATCAGGTACGACAAACCAGTGATGCGTTAGAACACATCAATCAAGCGTTAAACACATCGCTCGTTTCCGGCAAAACCACTGAGGTTCAAGAAGTATTAGAGAAGAGTTCGACCCTTGGGGATTTATACTACTCGCTCGCTCGGGCGTCAGTTGAGCTTGATACCATCACCAAACAGCTGACAACTTTTGATGACAAGATCATCTGTGGTAAACAACGAGACACCACTAAGTTCCGCTATCTCAACAATGTGTTCGAGCAACAATACATAGGTAAGGTTCAGCCTTACATGGCGCAACTGGATGGCTACTATCAGCACATAGCCCCGCAACTAGGAATGTTTGACGCGCAACCTGAACTGCACAGTTATTACTTTCCCATCCAAGATGCACATCAAGCCTTTCGATCATCCACTCGTCGCCATGTTGACTATTGGCAGCAACTGTTTAAACGTTGTGGCCGTAAAGTCGGTCGCTAATCCTAACCTCAATAAGTCTTAGCTTTTAGTGCTCTTTTTAGCGGAAGTACCTTTCTTAGCGTACGAACCATTCTTAGCATACGAACCGTTCTTGGCATAAGACTTCTTCGCACCGCCACCTTTACGGCGTTTGAAGGCAGGTCTCTCGACTTTAGGAAGGTGGCGGAGTGATTCAGGAACTTCTCCCGTTTTTACTTTACCCATTAAACCATCAATCTTGCTTTCTAACGCTTGCATGAAAGGCTGATACGCTTGATTTCGTTCTGCCATGCCTTGCAGCTGGTGCTCCCAATGTGCCGTCATGTCTGGGAAGGTAGAATCCTCAGGTAAGGCATGAATCAAGCCTCTGCCCGCAGGGCTACTGTGAATACTCTTACCTTGGCGCGTTAGCAGCTGCCTTTTGAATAGAGTATCTAGAATACCCGCACGGGTTGCTTCTGTGCCAAGGCCATCGGTTTCTTTCAAAATGCCTTTGAGATCTTTGTTCGCAACAAAACGCGCGATACCTGTCATCGCTTGAAGCAATGTCGCTTCCGTGAAGTGTTTTGGTGGCTCAGTTTTCTTATCACCAATCACGCCTTCACGGCACGTCAACACCGTACCTTTATCCAATGGAGGAACCGTATCCGTGCCATCCCCTTTTTCTTCGGTATCCGTTTTACCCATCAACACCTTCCAACCCGGGTTGATAAGCTGACGCCCTTTTGCGATGAACACGCCACCAGCGATATCAAAGACCAGCTTAGCATCAGCAAAAACCGCAGGTGGGTAAAACTGCATTAGATACTGACGAGCGATTTGCTGATAGATTTTCATCTCGTTGGCAGACAGGCCGTTCACCGATGACTTCTTCGGAGTAGGAATAATCGCGTGGTGAGCATCGACCTTACTGTCGTTCCATGCTTTTGATTTAAGAGAAAGGTCCGCACCTTGAGCGCCACTTTGCAGCTCTTTCGCATTGTTAGCGATAGCATCAACGATCGATTCTCGCTGCGAGTAGTGCTCTTTAGGTAGATAGCGGCTATCAGAACGTGGGTAAGTGATGAGTTTGTGTTTCTCGTACAATGACTGACACGTATCTAACACCTGTTGAGCACTCATACCAAAACGCTTAGACGCATCAATCTGCAAGGCTGACAGCGAGTAAGGCAGTGGCGCAGCTTGTTTACTTTGCTTTTGCTCTGATTCCGTCACCGTCGCGGGTTGATTCGCAATTCGGTTAGCCACATTCTCAACCAGCTTTCGATTGAGCACGCGCCCTTCTTCATCTTGCCATGGTTTACATGCTTCGCTTGGCTTCCAACGCGCACGAATATCAAAGCTCTGGCCGTGATTTTGATAAGGGAGCAAAGCGTGCAAAGTGAAGTAATCTTTCGGAATAAAGTTTTCGATCTCTTCATCGCGCCTTACCACCAAACCAAGTACAGGCGTTTGTACTCGCCCGACCGACAACACACCTTGGTAGCCAGCCTTTTGACCGAGTAAGGTATAAGCACGAGTCATGTTCATGCCATACAGCCAATCGGCTCTAGAGCGTGCCAAAGCTGAAATTGATAGTGGGATAAAGTCACGGTTGCTGCGCATTTGGGAAAGTGCACGTTTTACGGCAGGTAAGTTCAAGTCGCTGATCAATAACCTGTCCATCGACTCTTTCTTAGCCTTGGATACTTTGCAGTAATCAATCACTTCATCAACCAGCAGCTGCCCTTCTCTATCCGGGTCTCCGGCGTGAACAATTTGAGTGGCGTCCTTCAATAGCTTTCGGATCACCGTGAGCTGTTTGCTTGAAGTCTTACGCGGTCTTAGCTGCCATTGCTCCGGCACGATAGGAAGATCGGCTAAATTCCACTTCTTATAACGGTCGTCATAAGCATCCGGCTCAACCTGCTCCAATAAGTGTCCAATACACCAAGTCACCACATCCCCATTGCCACATTTGATAAACCCTTGGTCTTTCTTTTGTGGATTAGGTAGTGCAGCGGCGATCGCGCGGCCGAGGCTTGGTTTTTCAGCAATAATAAGGCGAGACATGTTTTTCCAGATGCTACAAACAATTAGGGCCACATTATCTAATGTGGCCCTAATAAATCAAGAAAAACTGGTTGTTTATACAGTTAGCATTCAAAAAACTACTGACTACCAAATATGCACTACTTAAAACATGCCTTATACAAACTTTCGTAACTAGCTGCCTTGTTTTGAATCTACCAATGACTATGCGGCCACAGCCTATAATGGCTCTAGAAAAAGCAACGATTTTTACACTATATTATTGGTTTTATTTATTTTTTCCTAAAGAGAGAACTAGCGTAATAATATTGAATTGATCTTATTCAGCGTTCTCTTTTTATTGATCTGAATCAAAACTAAAAGTTGGTGGTTCTCGTTAAATACGACACAAGAAAGCAGATAAGTAACACAAAATAAAGGACAAAAAAAACAAACGAACACAACATGTTGTACTAAGGACAAATCGAATTACGGGAGGTAAGATGCAAGAATCTAAGCAATAAAAAAGCCCACACAAAGGCGGGCTGATTTATCAGTCACATACACGTTTTTAGCAAGAAGATTGCAGTCTTCTGAACTGAGAGTACGATGACGTAGTACATTAATAATCATATCAAAGTTCACGCTAAAGACAACATTCGACAATCGCATAACAAAGGCGGTGTTTATGAAGTTGATTGAGTTAACAACTGTTTTACTCAACGTGGCAAGAACAATCTACTATCTTGTGCTTATACCACTCATCATGTTGGACTTAACAAGTACGCTAACAGTCTAGTGATCGAATCAGCCCCTAGTGGGCTGTATCACTGCTTGCTTTCATGAAGTCCTGTCTAGCAAGGTTCTTTCTAAAAATGATGTGCTGCACTGAATATTCAACTCAATAGAATTCATAACCAACAAGTTCACAATTCCCCACAGACCTAAGTCATTTTCAACGTAGTGCTCTTTATAAGAACTCAACAAACTTAGAGAAGTCGCGTTCTGGTACCTTCATTGGCGTACAGCCCGGAGTGCCTAGGTATAGGAAGCCAACAATTTCATCGTCGCCTTCTAGGCCAAATGCTTGGTGTACTTCTGGGTGGAACATCCATTTACCTGAACGCCAAAAGCCTTGGAAACCTTGTGCAACTGCAGCCATTTGCATCGCCTGTGCCGCGCAACCTGCAGAGAGGTGTTGTTCGATAGCAGGCACTTTCTCGTGCTCAGTTACTTTGGCAATCACGGTGATCACCATTGGAGCTCGAAACGGCGCTTTTTTTACTTTCTCGATAACCGCTTCTTCGCTGTCATCCGCTTCAGCGGCGCGCACCAAGATGTCTGAAAGTTTTTGTAGGCCTGAACCTTGCGCGATAACAAAGCGCCAAGGTGTTAGTGCTCCGTGGTCTGGAGCACGCAGCCCTGCTTTGATGATGTTTTCTAACGCCACACCTTCAGGTGCCGGATCAGAGAGTTTTGCGATTGAGCGTCTGTTGAGCAATAGATCCAAAGCATCCATTTGAAGTCCTTACTATTTCTTTATTATTTGTATACTTGAACTTTAGCACAGAATACAAACGATAATAAATCTCAACGGCTGTCCATTTAGGCTAGATTAGAAACAATAAAGGCTCCTAAATCTATGACTTAGGAGCCTTGTTCAAAATCTAACTCAGCAAATTAAGTAACAATATCTACTGATAAGATTACAGTTTGATAGCTGATTCTATAACTTAATCGCTAGCTCAACACCTTGACGAATTGCGCGTACTGCATCCAATTCACCCGCGTAATCGGCGCCGCCTATCACATGCAGTTTGCCACCAAACTCTTGCCACATGTCTTCGAATGGACGAACTGACACCTGACCTGCACATACGATAACCGAGTCAGCATCCAGCACCTGCTCTTTCTTACCAACGCTGATATGCAGACCTTGGTCATCAATCTTGTTGTAGCTCACGCCACCCAGTAGATTAACACCGCGTTTTTCTAGTGTGCGTTTGTGAATCCAGCCTGTAGTTTTGCCCGGACCTTTACCAACACGACCCGCTTTACGCTGCATCACCCACACCGTTTTATCGCTGAATGAATCAGGGTAAGGGTAAAGTCCGCCTGGGTGTTCCATATTCTTATCGATGCCCCACTCATGCAGCCAATCGTCTAGGCTGTGTGAAGTCGGTTCTGTCAGCATGGTTGCCACATCGACACCAATACCACCAGCACCAACAATCGCGACCTTTTCGCCTACTGGTGTCTTTTCACGAATCAAGGTTTGGTAATCGACCACGTTTTCTTGGTCAATGCCCTCAATATCGAGCTTTCTTGGCTCTACGCCAGCCGCCATCACGACTTCATCGTACTTCAACAACATCTCAAACGTTGCTTCGGTATCCAGTTTCAGATTCACGCCGGATGCATCGATTTGGTTAGCAAAATAACGAATCGTTTCTCTGAACTCTTCTTTGCCCGGTATCTGCATTGCTAATCTAAACTGGCCGCCGATACGGTCATTTTTCTCAATCAAGTCAACCTTGTGTCCACGCTGCGCTAAAGTCGTTGCACAGGCTAAACCGGCTGGGCCTGCGCCGACAACCGCAATGGTCTTAGTCGCTTGCGCTGGCTGAACAACAATTTCAGTCTCGTAACACGCTCGTGGGTTCACCAAACAGCTCGCTCGCTTACCCTTAAACACGTTATCAAGACAAGCTTGGTTACAGCCGATACAGGTATTGATGAACTGCGCTTGGTCTTGAGCGGCTTTATTAACAAAGTCCGGATCTGCCAAGAATGGACGCGCCATTGATACCATGTCGGCCTGCCCAGAGCTAAGAATACGTTCAGCCTCTTCTGGCGTATTAATTCGGTTACATGTCACCACTGGGATCGACACGTATGGTTTCACTTTTTCCGTCACCCAAGAGAATGCACCACGTGGTACTTGTGTCGCGATAGTCGGAACACGCGCTTCATGCCAACCGATGCCGGTATTGATAATAGTCACGCCTGCTTCTTCCAGCTTTTGAGCCAATAGAACAACATCTTCAAAGGTGCTGCCTTGCTCAACCAAATCCAGCATCGACAGTCGGAAAATAATAATGAAGTCGTCACCCACTGCTTCGCGAATCGATTTAACAATCTCCAGCGGGAAACGCATGCGCTTCTCATAAGAACCGCCCCATTCGTCGTAACGCATATTGGTACGTTTACAGATGAATTGGTTAATCAAGTAACCTTCAGATCCCATAATCTCAATGCCGTCGTAACCCGCGACTTGGGCGAGTTCGGCACTGTTGGCAAAGGCACCAATGGTCTTTTTAATCTGACGAGGGCTCATCTCACTTGGAGCGAACTTAGCGATAGGCGCTTTAATGCCAGACGCACTTTGCGCAAATGGGTGCATCGCATAACGACCTGCATGCAACAATTGAAGCGCAATTTTACCGCCGTGCTTGTGGACGGCTTCGGTAACAACTTGGTGCGCTTTAGCGTGCTTTACTTTACTGAATTCAGCACTGAATGGGGTTAATCTGCCACGTAAATTAGGAGAGAAACCACCAGTAACAATAAGACCAACGCCTCCTTTTGCTCGCTCTTCATAAAATGCGGCGAGTTTGTGGAGACCTTCTTTATTTTCTTCTAAACCTGTATGCATTGATCCCATCAATACACGGTTACGTAACTGGGTAAATCCAAGATCGAGTGGTTCAAGTAAATGTGGGTACATGGCAGACATCACTTCTATTATTTTATCCTTGTGGTCTGACCACAGTATAGTTCAATTACCAAAAGTTCAAACAGCCGTTTACATTTTTGTAACACCGATCATAATGCTGCACGTATTAATCGTTCAGAAGCCCTTAATTTGACTACACTTAATGAGAATATATATCGATTAACAATTCTTGGTGTAGTTTGAGCTTGGGAATTATCGTAGGATACTAAGCAGTTCATATTATTGAGATTAATGGTACTACGGCTTGTTAAAGCGACGTGATCTCACTGCGGAGACAGAATGAAAAAAATATTCAAATTTATAGGCATGTTCTTTAAAGGGATTTGGAAGCTCATTACGTTTGTACGTCTTGCGCTGGTTAACCTAGTCTTTTTACTCAGTATCGCCATCATCTACTTTGTGTACTTCCATTCAGATACGGCTCAACCGACGGTTCCTCAGGATTCGGCTTTAGTGCTTAATCTGTCTGGCCCTATTGTGGAACAAAGCCGCTATATCAATCCGATGGATTCGGTCACAGGTTCACTACTTGGCAAAGACCTTCCAAAAGAGAACATCCTGTTTGATATCGTTGAAACGATTCGCTACGCAAAAGACGATGACAAGGTTACTGGTATCGTTTTAGCACTCAAAGAGCTGCCAGAAACCAACCTGACCAAGCTGCGCTACATTGCTAAAGCATTGAATGAGTTCAAAGCATCAGGCAAACCGATTTATGCGGTGGGTGACTTTTACAACCAAAGCCAATACTACCTAGCCAGCTACGCAACTAAGGTATTCCTGTCACCAGATGGTGGGGTTCTTCTTAAAGGCTATAGCGCTTACTCGCTTTACTACAAAACGTTGTTAGAGAAACTAGACGTCAACACGCACGTGTTCCGTGTAGGCACTTATAAGTCAGCTATCGAACCTTTCATTCGTGATGACATGTCAGACGCAGCGAAAGAGTCCGCTTCTCGTTGGTTAAGCCAACTATGGGGTGCGTACGTTGATGATGTCAGCAATAACCGTCAGATCGATGCTAAGACACTGAACCCAAGCATGGACACGTTTTTGAAAGAACTTGAGTCTGTGGACGGTGACATTGCAAAACTGGCTGAGAAACTTGGCTTAGTGGATGAGTTAGCGACACGCCAACAAGTTCGACTAGAGCTTGCTGATGTTTTCGGCAGTGATGGCCAAGACAGCTACAACGCGCTTGGTTACTACGAATACCGTGCAACCATGCTTCCAGACATGACCAGTGAATCACACGACGTCGCTGTGATTGTTGCCAGCGGCGCTATTATGGATGGCAAGCAACCACGTGGCACCGTTGGCGGAGATACCACTGCAGCCCTACTTCGCCAAGCACGTAACGACGACAAAGTGAAAGCGGTTGTACTTCGTGTCGATAGCCCAGGTGGCAGTGCCTTTGCATCTGAAGTTATCCGTAATGAAATAGAAGCAATCAAGCAAGCGGGTAAACCGGTTGTTGTGTCGATGTCGAGCCTTGCTGCTTCGGGTGGTTACTGGATCTCGATGGGTGCGGATAAGATCTTAGCTCAACCAACCACACTAACGGGTTCGATTGGTATCTTCAGTGTTATCACCACCTTCGAAAAAGGGCTGAATGATATTGGTGTCTACACAGATGGCGTTGGTACCTCACCTTTCTCAGGTCTTGGTATTACAACTGGGCTTAGCGATGGCGCGAAAGACGCGTTCCAAATGGGCATTGAAAACGGATACCGCCGATTCATCAGCCTAGTTGGAGAAAATCGCGGTCTGGAAGTCGATGCTGTCGACAAGATTGCTCAAGGTCGAGTTTGGACAGGTCAAGATGCGATTCAGAAAGGCTTAGTCGATGAGATTGGTGATTTCGATGATGCGGTTGCAGCTGCGGCTTCACTTGCAGAGCTTGAAAGCTACAACATCTACTGGGTAGAAGAGCCACTTTCGGCCACTGAACAATTTATTCAAGAATTTATGAACCAAGTTCAGATGTCGATAGGCCTAGATATTCAATCGATGATACCAAGCAGTTTACAGCCTGTTACTCAGCAGTTAGCTCAAGATAGCCAGCTGTTAGGCAACTTTAACGACCCACAAGGCCGATACGCTTTCTGCTTAAATTGCCAAGTTCAATAAGTTGAGCCAATAACTCAATGACTAAGGGGTACCTCTGTGTGAGGTGCCTCTTTTTATTGCATGATAATTCGCTATAATCGCCCCCCTGTTCCCTACATCACACTAAGTATTAATCGCCATGGAAAGAAAACACATCTATATCGCGTACACCGGCGGCACAATTGGCATGCAGAAGTCTATTGACCACGGCTATGTTCCAGTCGCAGGTTTCATGGATAAGCAGCTAGCTGGCATGCCTGAATTCCATCGCCCAGAGATGCCTAAGTACACCATTCACGAATACTCTCCATTAATGGACTCTTCAGATATGACGCCACTTGATTGGCAGACTATCGCTGATGACATTCGCGCGAACTATGATAAGTACGATGGTTTCGTTATCCTGCATGGCACAGACACTATGGCTTACACTGCCTCTGCACTGTCTTTCATGCTTGAAAACCTCGGCAAACCTGTGATTGTTACGGGCTCTCAGATCCCACTAGCAGAGCTTCGTTCAGACGGACAAGCAAACCTGCTGAATGCGCTACACATTGCCGCAAACTACCCTATCAACGAAGTGACACTGTTCTTCAACAACAAGTTGATGCGTGGTAACCGCAGCACAAAATCACACGCAGATGGCTTCAATGCGTTTACGTCTCCAAACCTGAATCCATTGCTAGAAGCGGGTATCAATATCCAACTTAGCAATAACGTAAAGGTAAACGAACAACCTAAAGGTGCTTTCAAGGTTCATAACATTACTCCGCAACCTATCGGCGTAATCACAATGTACCCAGGCATCTCACACGAAGTTATCCGTAACACGCTATTACAACCTGTTAACGCGATGATTCTGCTTACTTTCGGTGTGGGTAACGCACCACAAAACCCAGAACTGCTTCAGCACCTGAAAGATGCCTCAGAGCGCGGTGTTATTGTGGTGAACCTAACTCAATGTTTGGCTGGTAAAGTCAACATGGGTGGTTACGCGACAGGTTGTGCACTAGCAGAAGCGGGCGTGGTGAGTGGTTACGATATGACACCAGAAGCGGCACTGGCGAAGTTGCATTATCTATTAAGCCAAAACCTAGGCTACGAAGAAGTGAAGGCTCAGATGCAACAAGTATTGCGCGGTGAGATGAGCTTATAACCTGTTCAAGGATTCACGTTAAAGCCAGTTATTCTATGAAAGTAACGGCGGCTTAACGTGAACTAAATCGTTTTATTGCTTATAAATAAAAGAGTTAAACTAAAAGGGGTGGCACATTGCCACCCCTTTGTTGTAATTTAAGCTTAATGATTCGGGTTAACCCTAACAATGTCTTCTTGATCTGACTTAAACTGTTTCTTTAGTTCAGACTTAGATTTAAAGCTAATCTCACCACCAGCTGCAATTGTCATATGTTGAGCTTCAGAGTTATGTTTAGATTGGTATAACATAACCGCTTGCATACACGAGTCGCGCTGTTCTTTTGAGAGCGCCGTACCTTCTGGCCATTTACCCGTTTCAACTGCGTAGGTTAAACGTTCGTAGACCTCGGGTGTCATTGCGCTAAGAAGTTGTTCTGCATCCATGGTAAAGCCTTAGTTTTAACAATTTTCACCAGAAAATAACCCGTAACAGAATTGAGTCAAGAACCTGACCAATAATAAGTGCATCTGATCACAAGTGAAGGAATATGAAAATTATGAAATGGTTGGCGATTAGCCTATTGCCTTTCACTCTGGTTGGGTGTCTTGAAGGGAACAAAAATACCGATCAACTGTGCCAAAGCAATCCGGGTCTTCAGTGTGAACAATTGAACATGAACGATGGGCAATGTCGTGTCGCACGTACCGACCTCATCTGGCATCGATTTGAAGTTCAGAAGCAACCCACCGAAATCAACAAAATTAAAGAATTCGAATTAGTCACTGCCTACAAAAAGTGCCTAGAGCTCGCGGCACAGATCGAAACGATCGATCAATCTAAGCTGCAAGAGCGTCGCTTTACCTCTTTAATGCACAGTATCGAAGAGTCTGAGCGCATTGTTGATGAGCTATCGAAATCTGATACACCGGAAACGCTTTACTTCTTGTGGGCGCAAACTGGGGACACCAATGCCAGACGCAGTTTCCTACAACTAGAAGGCTCTGAAGCGTTAAACACAGCTGAGATGCAATATGCCTTGGCAACCTTCTATACCACCCGCAATCATATAAAGACACTTAAGCTACTCAATAATGCGCTAACGCTTTCTAATGGCTCGGTAGCCAACACTGAAATCTTCAAGTCGATGGCCAGTATCAACCACAGCCTGGGACATATGGAAAAAGCGTACGTTTGGGCAATGGTTGCCAAAGACTTTGACGTGCCGATTGCTTCTGAAGCCGAGCTCACGGTGTTGTACCATTTCGACAAGGCAACCTATAAGCAGCTAAATAAAGACGCAGATAACATCGTCGAAGCGATTGAGGATGGAATTTACAGCCCTTCAATCGTCCCGAGTTACTGATCGCTTCATTTATAGTGTTCTTACTTAAGCTTCTTATTCACCTGCTTTCAAATAAAAACAGCTACCTTTTTGGTAGCTGTTTTTATTTGTACTAGAGTTAAATCTGAAATCTTGGGCGTTTCAGCATTCCTAAATCGACAAATGCGACCTGTAAGGATTAGACAATAGTTACAAGTTATTTCGTACTTTCGTCATTTTTGTTGAAAATTAACGACACTGAATTAACACAGAACCGTTCACCTGTGGTCTTCGGGCCATCTGGAAAAACGTGACCTAAATGGCTATCACAGGCGGTACAACGGATCTCTACACGCTTCATTCCGTGACTTAGATCTTCTATATAGCGTACTGCTTCATCATTCACTGGGGCATCAAAGCTTGGCCAACCACACCCAGAGTCATATTTGTTATCCGACAGAAACAAAGGGCTTTCACAGCATGTGCAGCTATAGACGCCAGTCTTATGGTTGTGCAGTAACTTGCCGCTATATGGGGCTTCAGTACCACGCTCACGACACACTGAAAATTCGTCGTCCGTTAGGCGCTCACGCCAGTATTCATCAGGCTTTATCATATTTCCTCCCTTTTGAATCACGTTAATATCTCTCCACATTCTCAGTTATTATATTTACTTTTTTCTATAAAGGCTTGCATATGAGTCGTTTTGTAGCACATACTTTCTCACCAGGAAACATTGTACATATACACTCATAAGTGAATCATCATTTAGGGGTATTTTACCCAACTGGAAGGGTACAGAGCCACTTGCAATGGTCAATTTTCAACCACTTACACCCAATTGTTAAGAAAAGCGTCGCTTTTTTTTGACATTAAACAAGTTAAGTCGGATTATCTATTGCAGATGTATACTGGATTCTGTAATTTTACTACCAGTTATCTTTAATCAGAAATTAAGTTGTGGAGCAACTACAATGACTATCAAAGTAGGTATTAACGGTTTTGGCCGTATCGGCCGTTTCGTATTCCGCGCAGCTCAAGAGCGTGCAGACATCGAAGTAGTAGGTATTAACGATCTAATCGACGTAGAGTACATGGCATACATGCTTAAGTACGACTCAACTCACGGCCGTTTCAACGGTACTGTTGAAGTTGAAGGCGGTAACCTAATCGTTAACGGTAAAACTGTACGTGTTACAGCTGAGCGTAACCCAGAAGACCTTAAGTGGGATGCTATCGACGTAGACGTAGTTGCTGAAGCAACTGGTCTTTTCCTAACTGACGAGACTGCACGTAAGCACATCACTGCTGGCGCTAAGAAAGTAGTTCTTACTGGTCCTTCTAAAGATGCAACTCCAATGTTCGTAATGGGCGTTAACCAAGCATCTTACGCTGGTCAAGACATCGTTTCTAACGCTTCTTGTACTACTAACTGTCTTGCACCTATCGCTAAAGTACTTAACGATAAGTGGGGCATTGAGTCTGGTCTTATGACTACAGTTCACGCTACTACAGCAACTCAAAAAACTGTAGATGGCCCTTCTGCTAAAGACTGGCGCGGTGGCCGTGGTGCTTCTCAAAACATCATCCCATCTTCAACTGGTGCTGCTAAAGCTGTAGGCGTTGTTCTTCCAGAACTAAACGGCCTTCTAACTGGTATGGCTTTCCGTGTACCAACTGCTAACGTATCTGTAGTTGACCTAACAGTTAACCTAAAAGAAGCTGCATCTTACGAAGAAATTTGTGCTGCAATGAAAGAAGCTTCTGAAGGCGAAATGGCTGGCGTTCTTGGTTACACTGAAGACCAAGTAGTATCACAAGATTTCATCGGTGAAGTTCAAACTTCAGTATTCGATGCTAAAGCTGGTGTTGCTCTAACTGACAAATTCGTTAAAGTTGTATCTTGGTACGACAACGAAATCGGTTACTCAAACAAAGTTCTAGACCTAATCGCTCACATCTCTAAGTAATTTCTTTTTAGAAATCGCTTTAGATAAGCATTAGCGAAGGCTGTTTTGAGCAGACTTTGAAAAAGGCGACCTTAGTGTCGCCTTTTTAATGCCTGCTATCTTTTAAACCGCGTCTGTCTAAGCTCATCAAGATAGCCCAAACGCAAAATTCAATTCTAATACTGACTCTGCTTGTTACTCATGAAAACACAAGCATCACTCTAGTCAGCATTTGAATTCAATTTCCTTAGAAGGATCATGTAATGGATTTATCTACTCTACCTGCACTGGCGGTACTTTCTGACAACGTCACTATCGTTGAACACGAAGGTGTAAAACTGGTTCGCGTTATCCACGATAAAGCAAACGCAGCGATTTCACTGTTTGGCGGCCATGTGGTGTCATTCCAACCGCAAGGTCAAGAAGACCTAATTTGGATGAGCCAACAAGCTAAGTTCGATGGTAAAACGGCTCTGCGTGGTGGTATTCCAGTATGTTGGCCTTGGTTTGGCCGCATTGCAGCACCAGCACATGGTTTTGCCCGTTCAAGTGAATGGCAATTGGTTGAACACCGTGAAAGCGAAGCTGGCGTGATTGTTAGCTTAGGTCTGAAGCCAAGCGAAGAGACGCTAGCAGTATGGCCTCATCAGTTTGATGCTCGCTTGAATGTTGAGATCGGCGAACAACTAAAAGTAACGCTGGACGTGAAGAACACTGATTCTCAGCCATGGACTTTCTCTGGTGCACTACACACTTACCTAAACGTTGGCGATATCCACAACACAACCACCACTGGTATGGGTGCTGAGTACATTGATAGCCTGCAAGGTGGCAAGATCTGCCAAGGTGGATCTGAACTGGTACTGACCGACACGATTGACCGCGTTTACACGCAACCAGAAGCGCAAATCTTTGTTGCTGACAAGAAGCTGGATCGCACGCTAACAGTTGAAAACCACGGTCATAACTCTGCAGTACTGTGGAACCCGTGGGCAGAAGGCGCTGCAAGTATGGGCGACATGCAAGACGATGGTTACCTAACTATGATGTGCGTAGAATCAACACTGCACGCGCCAAGCCTAGAAGCCGGTAAAACACTCCGGCCGGGTGAAAACCACCAACTGATCACTGTGATTAGTGCCCAATAACCGTATAAATACAGTTATAAAAAACGATTTTTGAGCGGCTTTATGTCGCTCTTTTACTTTTTGGTTTTAGCTCGTTACACTTGCGCTGTCTATTCTCCTTTAGAGGTCTCCATGACTTACCAATGCCCTTTGTGTCACCAACCTTTATCTCAAAACGATCGTACGTTTAAGTGTGAAAAGAACCATCAGTTCGACCTAGCGAAAGAAGGCTACGTCAATTTGATGCCTGCGCACCACAAACGCTCAAAAGATCCAGGTGACAACAAAGAGATGATGCAGGCACGTCGTCGCTTCCTTGAAGGTAACCACTATGACCCAATGCGCCAAGCGGTGGTGACGTTGTGTTCTCGCTATCTACCAGAAGAGACGCCTAGCCTATTGGATATTGGTTGTGGCGAAGGTTATTACACCAACGAAATTGCTGTGAATCTTCAAGAAAAGAAAGGGGCTACTTTTGGCCTAGACATTTCTAAGATTGCTATCAAATACGCCGCTAAACGCTACCCTGCTGTCGACTTCTCAGTTGCATCAAGCCATCGCCTACCCTTTGCTGAAAACAGCTTAGACGGAATTCTACGCATTTACGCGCCTTGCAAGGCTGAAGAGTTACAACGCACCATCAAAGATAATGGTGTGGTGATCACCGTGACACCAGCTAGCCGACACCTGTATCAACTGCGTGATGCAATTTATGATGGCGTTCGCTTGCACGACGAAGATCCAGAAGTGATCGAAGGTTTTACGCTTGAGCATCAAGAGCAACTAAACTATATGATGGAACTATCGGGGTCAGATGCATTCGACCTGCTACAGATGACGCCGTTTGCTTGGAAGGCGAGTGAAGAGTTTAAACTACAACTCACCGAGGCAGAGCAATTCAACTGTGAAGCTGACTTTATGCTGCGAGTGTACCGCAAACAAATTTAATTGATATTGATTATCGTTTGCATTGAAATCTTATCTTGCCTCCTTTAGTATGCGTGTTCTTCAAGGAGGCATTTCATGCAACGTATTATTCTTATCGGATTAGCTACTCTTCTCACGGCTTGTGCTAGTCAACCTGCAAAAGACACTTCTCAAAAAGTGGCTCAAACGGAATCCGTTTCCACATTCTATGACTACCAGTTCGCTTCTCCACAAGGCGAAACACTTTCTCTCGATGCATTACCCGAGCAGCTGATTGACGCTGATGTGGTTCTAATTGGCGAATGGCACACGCATTCTGCCATTCACCGCTTCCAAACCGACTTCTTAAAAGCGCGCCGCAACGCAACATCAAACATTGCGCTTTCAATGGAACAGTTCACTCGAGAGCACCAAGCCACACTTGACCAATACTTAAACGGCGAAATTGGCGAACAAATTCTCATGTCTCAAGCGGCAGCTTGGCCAAATTACGAAAGTGATTACCGCGCGTTAGTTGAGTTCGCAAAAGCCAACGACGTCGATGTTATTGCGGCAAATGCACCAAAGCCATTCGTGCAGTGTATTGGCCGTAAAGGATTGCCTTACCTAGACCAATTATCGACCGAGCAACGCCAATGGATTGCTGCCGAAGTGGATACTGGCGATAGCCCTTACAAAGAAAAGTTCATGGCTTCTATGCATCACGGTACGCCAGAGCAAACAGAAAAGCAGTTTGCCGCTCAGGTTACCTGGGACGAAACCATGGCTGAGTCGATTGTGGATTACCTAGCATCAAACCCTGATAAACAAGTGATTCACGTGGCTGGCAAGTTCCACACCGAGGGTGGTTTAGGGACGGCGGCATCAATTCTACGTCGTAACCCTGATTTAAAAATCACCATCATCAGCCCGGTTGAAGCGATCTCATCGGATAGCGGTGATTATCAGCTTGAAGTGCTTTCGCCGCCGGCTCGCTTTGTAAAGAAAGAGAACCGAATGAAGGCATACAAGCATCTGTCAAAACGTAGCGCTAGCCTAGAGTGTGAGTAGGATCTGTTGATCCACTCTTCTAAGCTAAAGAGTCGATGGGCTAATCCTAGATAATTAGCCCATCGTCACAACTTGATCACGTTCCCGTCATTCATCCTAACTCTATCTAAAATCAAACATTCTTATCGGCACAAGACTTGCTTAGTAAATAGACGATTTAACCAAGCAGACGAAAATGTAATGTGCGAATAAAAAAACATCAATATCGATGATTAATTGCACAAGTTTTTCACACCTCTGCCGATACTATATTTAAGGATAGGTAAGGAGAGCTATATGACGCCAGTAGGAACGAGTAATACTCAGCTGTATTCGCCTTCGCAGATGAACGCTAAGAGTTCAGCTAACGAAGCTGAAAAGCCTACACCGCTTAAGGTTGAGCAAAATACGGTTAAGCTTTCTGATGAAGGCAAAGCACTCTTATCTGCCCTAAAAGAAATTGATAAAGAAGCGAAGAAAGTCGAAGCAGAAAACGCGACAGTTACCGATAAAGTTGAGTCATTCGCTCATGGTGCCTTGGGTATGGATCACCCAGATAAGATTGAAGAAGAAGATGATGGTTCTTATTCAGCGGGGCAATACCTGTCCGCAGCGGCAACCGTAGGCGGTATTCTTCTCGCACTCATTTAGCCTTGCCAACCTATCGCATTCTCTAGAATAAAAGCGATTTATCGTTACGACAATAGACCCGATTAGGTCTAAAAAACGAGTTCATTCCATAATTCCGCTCTCATTTTAATGGAATAATACTCGTGAAAAACACTTTTGAGCTTATCGATAAGCCAACCTTTTTTGGTGCTATAGCACTCCTACTCACGATAGTTTTCCCGCTCATTTTGTTCCCTGCACAGGGCGCAGACTGGATTGCGGTTGCGAAAACATTCATGACTGATCAACTCGGATTCCTGTATCTTGCTCTAGGTCTCGCAGCCTGTGCATTTATGGTGTACGTAGTATTCAGTGATATGGGACAAATTAAACTGGGCGAAGCTGATGAAGAGCCTGAGTTTAAAACTGCATCATGGGCTGCCATGCTATTTTGTGGCGGTATCGGTGCAAGTATCTTGTATTGGGGCTGTATTGAGTGGGCTTACTACTACCAATCACCGCCTTTCCAACTAGAACCTGGCAGTGAAGAAGCAGTACGCTGGGCTGCGACCTACGGCCTATTCCACTGGGGACCAATCGCATGGTCTATCTACCTAATCCCGGCAATTCCTATCGCTTACTTCTTCTACGTACGTAAACAACCTGTTCTAAAGATTTCAAGCGCATTAATGCCTGTTCTTGGTGAACACCGTAGTAAAGGCGTACCAGGAAAGATCGTTGATATCCTATTCATTTTCGGTCTATTAGGCGGCGCTGCAACAACATTAGGTTTAGCCGCTCCTCTGATCACTGAAGGTCTAAATCACCTATTTGGTCTACCTAAAAATAACCTAACGCAAGTGATGGTGCTTTTAGTGTGTACTGCGATTTTTGCTTACTCATCTTATGCTGGATTGGAAAAAGGCATCAAGATCCTAAGTAACATCAACTTCTGGGGTGCGATGGGTCTACTGGCTTTCGTTCTGATCGCGGGTCCAACAATCTTCATGTTAGAAACAGGCTTAGACTCAATTGGTCGTCTACTGTCTAACTTCTTCGTGATGGCAACGTGGGCTGAACCATTTGGTGGTTACGGTACATTCGAAAACACTCACTTCCCACAAGACTGGACGATTTTCTACTGGGCATGGTGGCTAGTATTTGCACCGAGTATGGGTCTGTTTGTTGCGCGTATCTCTCGCGGCAGAACCATCAAACAAATGGTGTCAGGGTCGATCTTCTTTGGTTCTCTAGGTTGTTTCCTGTTCTTCATGATCTTAGGTAACTACGGCCTATCACTGCAGCTTTCTGGTGAGCTAGATGTCGTTGCCATTTTGAATGCGGAAGGCGCAACCAAAGCTATCTTCTCGATGCTTGCACAATTGCCAATGAGCACGCTGGTTATCGCTGTATTTACAATGCTGTGTATCATTTTCACGGCAACAACATTTGACTCTATCTCATACATCCTAGCGTCTGTTGTACAAAATAACGTGACCGAAGAGCCAATGCGCTGGAACCGTATGTTCTGGGCATTTACTCTGTCGTTCTTACCAACGATTCTAATGTTCTTAGGCGGTCTAAGTACGCTACAAACGGCGGCGATTGTTGGTGGCTTACCACTGCTTGCTATCTCTGTGATGCTGATGATTTCAGCGGTTCGTGCGACTAACCTCGACCTACGCCATCAAGATGCGTATATCGAGCCAACGATCAACATCGAAGAACTGCCAGACATGGACCCTTGGTCTGCTGAAGGTATGGCGTTGGCTCAGTTTGAGAAAGAAAGAGATGCAGCACAAGAAGCCGCAGAACTTGAGCGTGTTGCTTACACAGAACTTGCCGCAGTGAAGAAAGAAATTCGCGCTTATGTGTTAGAACAAGGTTCACAAATGGAAACTCACGAGTTACCAGAGAACCTACAACAAGCACTTGAGCAGGCCGAGAGTAATCTTAGTGCCGCACAAGCGAAAAAGATCGAGTTATCTGAGCAAACTCAGAATGCTCGTATCACGTTCAATCAGGTGGTTGCAGACTTACCGCTTGCTTGACATTAGCCATGACACAGTCCATTGATTTGGACCCTCCTAAATACGACAAAGGCTCACAGAAATGTGAGCCTTTTTTTATTCGGGTGATTGACTAGTCTTCGTTAACTAGCGGTTCGGGTGGTTCAAGATGTGATCTTCCCAATCGACAACATCGATTTCGTATACCACTTTGTTACGAACGCTTTCACCTGCTGCATGCATCTCTGTTTTTGATCCGGTGATCAACGGGTGCCATTCAGGAATCGGCTTAGATTCTGATAAAAGGCGGTAAGCACAAGTGTCTGGTAGCCAGTGAAACTCATCGATCTTGTCACGAGTCAGCTTCAAACACTCTTCACCTGAAGTGAAGCGGTTCGGGTAATCTTTACACGAACATGTTTTGTCGTTTAACCAGCTACACGCCACATTGGTGTAGTAAACTTCATCGCTATCTTCATCCATTAGTTTATGTAGGCAGCACTTACCACAACCGTCGCAAAGTGATTCCCACTCATTCTCGGTCATCTGTTCTAGTGTCTTTTCTTGCCAAAATGGATTCGTCATAGGATTACTTCTTACTCTTTTACTGGGGTGCGTGTTATACCGCTAGCCCATAAAAAGTTCAAGGATAATAATTGTTCATTCTTTGATTCAATCAACAGCTGTCACTCTCATCATTTTTTGCTACTATCGCGCACCCTGTTATTTAGTGAGTTTAATTTGATGGAATGTCGCCTAGGTTGTGGAGCATGCTGTATCGCTCCAAGTATTACATCTGCTATTCCTGGAATGCCTAATGGTAAGCCTGCTGGGATACGCTGCATCCAATTAAATGAGCAAGATCTCTGCAAATTATTTGGTCAACCTTCACGCCCGAAGGTATGTCACCAATTCAAAGCTTGCCCTGTCATTTGTGGTAAAACCGACCAAGAAGCCCTTGATAACCTGATCGAGTTAGAAGCTATTACCTAAGCGTATTAGCCCTTTTCTATATCCCAGCAATTTCTTTTCCTACTCATACTTTGCTTTAGGTTATAGGTGCTTATGAGGCCTCAATAGTCTTTCAAACAATACTGACTACCTCGCTATGAGTAATAACCGTTTCAGGAAACTCTCGGCGAAATAAAGCCATCGATAAGACATCACAGATCAATGAGGCCTTTATTCTCGTACCCATAAACCAACCAATAACTTGCCTTGAATAAAGGTCAATAATGGCAACTAATTATAGCCAATATTTGTTTGTAGCTACGTCGGTGATATCTCCTGCCCATTTTTAAATTAGCAGTCGTTGCACTGAAGACCTGAGCGAGCAAGGCCGTAACTACGGGTATTCAGTTCAGGTCAAGAAGTGGACAATATCTTATAAACTTGAAGTACTATGTGTATATCATCAGGTAGCGTTTTTATTTACTTTGTTGTCAGCCAATATATTGGATAATATGGCAATAATACATTATGGAAGGAAAATGTGATGAGTAAAAAAATGACCATGGCGGAGATTTCAAGACAGCTTGGAATTTCAACAATGACCGTGTCACGTTACTTTAATGACGGTTATGTCTCGGCTGAAAATCGCCTTAAAATTGATGCTATCGTCAAAGAAAATCATTATACCCCTAATATATTTGCTCGTTCCATTCGTAGCCAATCTAATATTATTGGTTTCGTTGCTCCTCGCATTGAGTCATATACAACTAGTTTAGTAATTAAAGGGGCACTGGCGGCTGCCAATGAATCACAAGTACGAATGCTTTTTCATGCCTCAGGGTTTAACCATGAGTCAGAATGCCAAGCTGTGAGAGAGTTTAATGGCTTAAATGCATTGGGCACTATTATTATTGCTTCAAAGCACAGTGTCGAAGAGACGTTTTATCAAACCTTAGACAATGTGTTATTTATTGGTAAAAACACCCCCCACCATTGCTGTTTATATTACCCCGACCATGCTGCAATTAAAGCACTCGTTTCCCAAACCATCACTCAGTTAAAACAACAGCAGGCACCGCTGGCAGCCGTACATTATATTTATGATGAGCGTATGCTTTCCAGCCGTACTAAGTTGATGCAAGCCACCATTACTGACACCGTCCCTGAGTTGAATTTTTCACTACAAGCTCTAGCCAACTCGGAGGACAAAGCCGGCTACCAGGCAATTCAATTACAGCCTAATCATGTCTACTTTTGTGCCACCGATAATATTGCTATTCGTTTATATCGTCGCGCCAAAGAACAGCAACTCAAGATTGGTCATAACTTATGGATTGTAGGCATGGGTGACTATGACTACAGCGATTTGTTAGTCCCAAGCCTGACTACTGTCGCTTTTAACTACTATCAAGTGGGCTACCAAGCTGTCAAAAAATTGCTCAAGCGCGATTTCAGTTCCGTTGAAGGCACATTCGACATAAGAATGAGAGAAAGTTCACAGTTTCTCTGAAATTGTATTGAGTCCAAATAGGTTCCATTTAACACTATGTGTTAACGATAACACACATAGTATAACCGATGACACTCGCTAATAATCTACACTCAAAACCACTCGCGTGGTGGAAGAAAGCAACTGCCTACCAAATTTATCCCCGTAGTTTTTATGATACAAACCAGGACGGTATTGGTGACATCAATGGGATCATTGCTAAGCTAGATTATCTTGCTGATTTGGGCATTGATTTAATATGGATCTGCCCATTCTACGCATCACCGAATGATGATAACGGTTACGATATCAGTGACTATCAAGCGATTCATCCTGACTTTGGAACCCTTGAGGATGTGGATAAATTAATCACTGCTGCTCATGAACGTGGCATTCGCATTATTATGGATTTAGTGATAAACCACACTAGCGATGAGCATCCATGGTTCATCGAATCGCGAGATAACAAAGATAGCCCTAAGCGTGATTGGTATATTTGGCGTGATGGTTGTGAGCCTACAGCTGAAAAGCCGACTTGCGAACCAAATAACTGGGAAAGTATTTTTCATGGTAGTGCATGGGAATATGATGACAAAACTGCACAATATTATTTGCACCTATTTTCTAAAAAACAGCCAGATCTTAATTGGGAAAACCCTGAAGTTAAACAAGCACTATTTAAAATGATTCATTGGTGGTTGGAACGAGGTATTGATGGTTTCCGTGTCGATGCAATTAGCCATATTCAAAAACAAGCTGGTTTACCCTCTTTACCCAATCCAAAGGGTGAAAACTATGTCTCTTCATTCGATTATCATATGAATGTGGCAGGGATTGAAAAACATCTGTATGAGTTAAAAGAGCAGGCGTTTTCGCCTTTTGATATCGTGACCGTTGGTGAGGCCAATGGGGTGACGGCCGACAACGCATTGCCTTGGGTTGCTGAAGCGACCGAGCACGATCAAGGTGGTGTTTTTAACATGATTTTTCAGTTTGAACACATGAAGCTATGGTCGGAAGAACAAAGCAACGAGAATTTCGATCTCGTGGCGTTCAAACGCATTTTATCGCGTTGGCAAGATGCCTTAGAAGGTAAAGGCTGGAATGCGCTTTATTTAGAAAACCACGATCAAGCTCGTAGTATTGATACTTTTGCCGATCCTAACTCTAGGTATGCCAGTGCTACCGCGTTAGCGAGTTGTTATTTCTTGATGAAAGGAACTCCATTTATTTATCAGGGCCAAGAGATTGGTATGGTAAATCATCAGTTTACTTCTCTTGACGAATTTAACGATGTGTCTGCGAGAAATTTAATTCAAAAGCTATCGCAACAAGGTCAGAGCGATGCCGATATCTTAGCCTTGTTAAATCAAGTATCCCGCGACCACAGTCGCTTGCCAATGCAATGGAATGACCAGGATTTTGCCGGTTTTTCTGAGGTGCAACCTTGGTTCTCGGTGAATCAACAGTATGCAGATATCAATGTTGAGCAACAACAGCAAGATCCAAATTCGATCTTAGGTTTCTATAAGCAGTTGATTGCTTTGCGTAAGTCACATGAAAGCTTAGTGGTTGGCCGTTATCAATTACTGCTAGCTAACGATCCTAATATCTATGTTTATCAACGTGTTGCTCAAGATATGACATGGACCATTATTACCAATTTAAGTCCACAAGAGAGCGTTGTTGATATCGACTGCACCCAATTAGGCGAGTTAATGCTTGATAATCAGAATATTAACAATGAACACGTTCGCTCAGATTTTATAACAACGCAAATAGCCCCCGCTTATGCCGCGTATATATTTGCAAGAAAGCACTAAATTATATTTATGGCTAGGCGCTGATAACGTTAGCCTGTATTTAAATCAAGGAACTATTTATGAGTAAGTTACTATCGTTTGATTTTTGGCAACGATTTGGGAAGTCCCTTATCGTTGTTATCGCGGTGATGCCTGCCGCTGGTATCATGATATCACTAGGTAAAGTGGTCGCAATGTATGCGGGTGGGCTTGGTGCCATTGAAACACTAGGCGCTATAATGGAAAACATAGGTTGGGGGATCATTGTTAACCTTCACCTATTATTTGCGGTCGCGATTGGTGGCTCGTGGGCAAAAGAGCGTGCAGGTGGCGCATTTGCCGCGCTAATAGCCTTCATCTTAATCAACCGTATCACTGGGGTTATATTGGGCGTGGATAACGCTATGCTCAGTGACCCAGAAGCGGTTGTGATGAGCCTATTTGGTTCTGAGTTACCTGTCTCTCAATTCTTCACGAATATTTTGGGTGCTCCTGCCCTAAATATGGGTGTGTTTATCGGTATTATGTCTGGCTATTTAGGTGCCAACTTATTTAACCGCTATCATGACTTCGCTCGCTTACCTCAGGCATTAGCATTTTTCAACGGTAAGCGTTTTGTACCTTTTGTTGTTATTTTCTATTCGCTGATTATTGCGTTTGGTTTATCTGTAATATGGCCTTTAATTCAAGGTGCGCTTAATGATTTTGGTCAATGGATTGCTACCTCTAAAGACACTGCGCCGATCACTGCTCCTTTCTTGTATGGTACGTTAGAGCGTTTATTACTGCCATTTGGTTTACACCACACTTTAACTATTCCAATGAATTACACCGAGTTGGGTGGTACTTATGAGCTTTTGACTGGGATGAATGCGGGCTCAAGTGTTTATGGTCAAGATCCATTATGGCTTGCTTGGGTCAGCGATTTAAATAATCTTAAATTAAGCGATCCGACAACTTACCAACACCTGTTAGATACGGTGCACCCAGCACGCTTTAAAGCAGGCCAAGTTATTATCGCAGCCTCTTCATTGATTGGTATTGGACTTGCGATGTATCACTGTGTTGATAGTGATAAGCGCGCACAATATAAGCCAATGTTCTTATCTGCCTGTCTTGCTGTGTTATTAACCGGTGTGACTGAGCCTATTGAATTCATGTTTATGTTTATCGCTCCCGTTTTGTATGTTGCACATGCTGTGTTAACAGGAGTTGCATTTGCGTTGGTCGATGTGATGGACCTACGTGTACATGCCTTTGGTTTGATTGAGTTACTCACTCGTATACCTATGATGGTTTCAGCGGGCATCGGTGGTGATCTGGTTCGCTTTGCATTAGTTTCTATTGTTTTCTTTGTGGTTAACTATGGATTGTTCCGCTTCCTAATCGTGAAATTGAAGTTACCAACACCGGGTCGTATGGGTAACTACCTGGATGAAAGCTCAGAATCGATGTCAGAAGATGAGAAGATGAACATTATTATTCAGAATTTAGGTGGCCGTGCCAATATTGCTGAGATTGATGCTTGTATGACTCGCTTGCGTATTACAGTTAATGATCCGAAGTTGGTTGCTGAATATGCGTCATGGAAGCCGACAGGGGCTCTTGGTGCTGTGATTAAAGAACAGGGTGTACAAGTTATTTATGGCCCTGGGGTGGATGTTATTAAATCTAAGTTAATAGAGAAATATTCAGCACAACCTGCGTAATTCTTTTTAGATCAAATAACCTCGAGAAACGCAGCCTTGCGCTGCGTTTTATCTCACTAGAATAAATAAGTGAATAATAATGAAGTTAATGACACTAAATACCCACAGTTGGCAAGAAGAAAAACAGCTAGAAAAGTTAGATGTGGTCGCGCAAGCCATTATCGAGCAAGGGTGCGATGTGGTTGCATTACAGGAAGTGAATCAACATCAAGATAGCCCGGCCGTTGATGCCAATATATTAACCAATCACACTGTGTTGGCGAATAACTATGGTTATTTATTACAGAAAAAACTCATGGAATACGGTCATCACTACCAACTTACGTGGGATTTCGTTCATCAAAGTTATGAAGTATATCAAGAGGGGCTCTCATTTTTAACGCGACTACCGATTGTCGAACATGAGGTCATTGATTTAAGTGATAACTATGATGTGAGCTTTTGGAAACATCGGCGAGCAGTGCGTATTAAAGTGACCTCTCAACAGGGTGATTTTAATCTTTATAATTGTCATTGTGGCTGGTGGAATGACTCAGAGAACTCATTTGAGGATCAGTTCGACCGAATCAAGGCAACTTTACCAACAGAGTTGAGCTTTCTATTAGGCGATTTCAACAACCCAAGCCATATACGTAATGAAGGCTATGATTACGTATTACAACGCGGTTTGATGGATTGTTATGAAGTTGCTGAAATCAAAGATGATGGAACCACTGTCATTAAAAACATTGATGGTTGGGAGCAAAATAGCCAAGCGTTACGCATTGATTTAGTACTTAGTAATCAGCCTGTAGTGGTAAAGCAGCATAAGGTGATTTTTAATCACGATTTTTATCCGGTTGTATCAGATCACTTTGGGGTGTTGGTAGAAGTAGAACTTACTTAATTTTTATCAACTCATCGTAGTTTAAATAAAAAGAATACTGACACAAATACGGCTAATTATCAGGTCACTCTTACTTGCTAAAATAGCGATAGAATACGACTGACCTTAACGATCTTTAGTGCGAGTTCGAAGTGATTACATAAGATTCTCTGTTCTTTCTTTCAACTATATACACAAGATTTCACACTTCTGCGAAATCTAAACTATCTTGTTGATACTGGTACAGATTAATAAGGATCGTTATGAATAGGTATATTGCAGAAATGTTCGGTACATTTTGGTTGGTGTTAGGGGGTTGTGGTAGTGCCGTCTTGGCCGCTGCTTTTCCCGATGTAGGTATCGGCTTACTCGGGGTTTCCCTCGCGTTTGGTTTAACCGTACTCACCATGGCTTTTGCTATTGGCCATATATCCGGCTGTCATCTCAACCCTGCTGTTACAATAGGTCTTTGGAGCGGTGGTCGCTTTGATGCCAAAGACGTCGCACCTTATATTATTGCCCAGGTCATTGGCGGTATTATCGCGGGTGGTGTGTTATTCGTGATTGCTTCAGGCCAAGCAGGCTTTGACGCTGCGGCATCTGGCTTTGCTTCAAATGGTTACGGTGAACACTCACCGGGCGGCTATTCACTTACCGCTGCACTGGTCTGTGAAGTGGTCATGACCATGGTATTCCTATTCGTGATCATGGGCGCAACTGATTCAAAAGCGCCTGCTGGGTTTGCACCCATTGCGATTGGTCTCTGTTTGACCTTGATTCACCTTATCAGTATTCCTGTAACCAACACCTCTGTGAACCCTGCTCGAAGTACCGGCGTGGCTGTATTTGTCGGTGATTGGGCCGTTTCGCAATTGTGGCTATTCTGGGTTGCACCGATTATTGGTGCCGTGATTGGCGCGATGATATACAAAGCGGTAAGAGGTTCAGATTAAGCGCTGAAAAACGTCTAAAGCAATAAAAGAAAAAGCCGCTTAGTGATGCTTCACCAAGCGGCTTTTTTAGATCTTATGACGACCGAGTAAGGAGTGCGAAAGCGTGGTGCCATCCACCAGCTCTAGCTCACCACCAACAGGAACACCATGAGCGATACGGCTTGCGTTCACTTCATGGGCATTACATAGCTCAGCAATGTAATGCGCTGTGGCTTCCCCTTCAACTGTTGGGTTAGTCGCTAGGATTACTTCCGAGATATCACCACGACGCAGGCGGTAGTCCAAAACATCGAGACCGATGTCACTTGGACCAATACCATCAAGTGGTGAAAGGTGACCCATCAATACAAAGTAACGGCCTGAATATTGTCCTGTCGCTTCTATTGCTGCAATGTCTGCTGGGCTCTCTACTACACAGATTTGACCATTTTCCTGACGTTTAGGATTGGTACAAATGTGGCAAGTATCTTCTTCAGTAAAAGTACGGCACTCATTACAGTGACCAATTTCGGTCATTGCTTGGCTAAGAGCTTCAGCCAACTGTAGGCCGCCTTTTCTATCGCGCTGTAACAAATGAAAGGCCATACGCTGCGCCGACTTGGGGCCAACCCCAGGTAGACAACGTAAGGCCTCCATCAAATGCTCCAGCATATGACTGGTACGCATATTTAACCGTTCTAATGTTCAAGTAATAGCCTGTTCAACACAAACCACCACCTGAATTAACCTTTAAGAATAAGTTACTTAGAAAGGCATCTTCATACCTGGTGGAAGTTGCATTCCGCCAGTTACGCTAGCCATTTTCTCTTTTTGAGTTTCTTCAACGCGACGAGCCGCATCGTTGAAAGCAGCAGCGATAAGATCTTCAAGCATCTCTTTATCGTCTTCCATTAGGCTTTCATCGATATCAACACGGCGAACGCTGTGGCTACCAGTGATCGTTACTTTTACAAGGCCAGCACCTGACTCACCTGTAACTTCCATATTTGCGATTTCTTCTTGAAGCTTTTGCATGCGCTCTTGCATTTGCTGGGCTTGCTTCATCATGTTGCCCATACCGCCTTTACCAAACATGTTAATACTCTCTGGTCTAATTGGTTTATTAAAATTAATTAAGCTATACGAGCTTAAATGGGGGTTAAAACAGTGTGATTCAACCCCTCGATGTTCAGTTCTCAGATTTGCTTATCTGGGATGATATGCCGGTCACTAAACAAGAAAACGTTCTAGATAGGACGAACGCTGTCTCTGTCGAGTTCAGCGGCAAAACGTCTTTCAATGAACTGTACGTTGGCATCGTTTTCTAAAGCGGTAAACGCGTCTTTCAACTTACCTTGATACAGTCGTTCTCGTAATTCTAGCGGCGTTTCTCCACCATCACCGATTTCAACACTCAAATGACACTCTTCTCCAAGCACAATATTGAGAGACTGCAATAGCTCACTCTGCGCACGGTCGGTATTCAAATGAGCTTGGCTCGCTCTTAACGTTAAAGTGATTGATGTGTCGTTTTTAGCAAACACTGAGTTCAATGCTAACTGTTCAACAAGCTTGGCTGTCTCTAGCTTTTGAATCGTGGCTGACCATTCATCTTGAGCAATCGACTCTTGAAGCAATTTATCGACCATTTCTGGTGTCTTAATATGCTCCAACGCACGCTTGATCTGAGTAGGTGTAAGCTCTTTGCTCACCTCTTTCACTACAGGTTTAGACGGTTTCCAGCGATAAGGTTCATTATCGTTGGTCACATTTTCTGTCGAAGAGGATGATAAAGAAGCTGGCGACACCCGCTCAGAACCACCGTGTTGCTGAGCAACTCGATCAAGAACTGAAGTTTTAGCTGGTGTCGCTTTAGCCTTTTTTGGCGCCGAGCCTTTGTTTTCTGTTGCCGAACTGCCTCTACGTTGAGAACGTAATTGGTGGCGTAAACCACTCACAGGCGAAGTTGCACGCGCTGGCTGCTCTTGCGGAGCAGAAGGTGCAGCGCTTGGCTGTTGAACCGGACTCTGGTTTTGATAATTCGTTTGTTGCTGCTGAGGCTGCTCTGCACCGTAGCTTGGACGCTCATCATAAGCAGGAGGCGCGTCATACTGGCTATGCGGGTAATCCTGCTCAGGATAACCTTGGTTGCCTGAATGTTCAGCGTAACCTTGCGAATCTGAATACTGTGCTGGAGTCTGTTGCACGGGTGGCTGCTGCATAGCTTGCTGTTGAGGCGCCTGTTGTTGCATCTGAGGCTGTCTCGGAGCTGCCATTGGCGCAGGTTGACTCACTGACTGAGCAACGTTCTGAGCTTGAGCTGCTGGAACTGGCGCTGGGCTTGCCGACTGAGTCGAGATTGCCGTAGCAACCGCTTGTTCAGCTGGTCTAAATGCCAACATGCGTAAAACCACCATCTCAATACCAACGCGAGCGGTTGGCGACAATGGTAAGTCTTCACGACCTTTCAACACGATCTGGTAGTAGAGTTGAATGTCTTGTGGGCTAAGCGCTTTGCTCAGTAGTTCAAGCTTCTCAGCGTCAGGCTGTGCCTTATCTAATGTAGATGGCAAAGCTTGGAACATCGCAAGACGATGCAGTTGGGCCGCAAGCTGATTCAGCAAACCATCCCACTCGACACCGTTCTCAGCAAGGCTTTGGATACACGCCATCGCTTGCTGTGGCTGCTTACTGCTAATCGCTTCAAGCAAGTGGATAGCTTGGTCGGTATCCAGTGTTCCGAGCATGTGAGCAACAGTATCTGTTACGACATTGCCATTACCCAATGCGATAGCTTGGTCTGTAAGGCTTAGCGCATCACGCATACTGCCATCAGCAGCATGAGCAATCATTCCAAGCGCACGAGATTCAGACGTCACATCTTCTTGTTCAAGAATATGATCGAGCTGCTCGTGAATATTATCAACGCTGATCGGCTTAAGATGGAACTGCAAACAACGCGACAAGATCGTTACTGGAAGCTTCTGTGGATCCGTTGTTGCGAGCAAGAATTTCACATACTCAGGCGGCTCTTCTAAGGTCTTTAGAAGCGCGTTAAAGCTGTGCCTGGAAAGCATGTGGACTTCATCGATTAGGTAAACCTTGAAGCGACCACGTGCAGGCTTGTACTGAACATTGTCCAGAAGCTCGCGGGTATCTTCTACCTTAGTTCGTGATGCCGCATCGATCTCGAGCAGGTCAACAAAGCGACCTTCATCGATTTCTTTACAGGTTGCACATTCACCACAAGGTGTTGAGGTAATGCCTGTTTCACAGTTGAGTCCCTTAGCAAACAAACGACCGATGGTTGTTTTACCAACACCTCGTGTACCGCTGAACAGGTATGCGTGGTGCAACCTATTCTGGCTAAGGGCATTCTCTAATGCTGTTAAAACATGGGCTTGACCAACCACTTCTTTGAATTTGGTTGGTCGCCATTTTCGCGCTAACGCAAGATAGCTCATGAATAATTCCGAAAAGGATTAATGACCGTCGAATTCGCAGATGCTAAACACTTCTAGACCTAAGCCTTGTAAGCGCTTGTCACCACCGATTTCTGGAAGGTTAATAACAAATGCAGCGTGTTCTACCACACCACCAAGCTGACGAATCAACTTTGTTGTTGCTTCAATCGTACCGCCCGTTGCTAGCAAATCATCAACCATCAACACTTTATCGCCTTCAACGATAGCATCAGTATGGATTTCTAGAGTGTCGGTGCCGTACTCAAGCTCATAAGATTGTGCCACAGTTTGACGAGGCAGCTTGCCCGGCTTACGAACAGGAATGAAGCCAACACCTAGCTCAAGTGCCAAAGGCGCACCAAATAGGAAACCACGAGCTTCAGTACCAACGATCTTAGTAAAGCCCATGTCCTTGTATGTTTCCGCTAGCAGGTCGATAGTCGCTTTGTAAGCTACTGGATCTTCCATCAAGCTTGTTACGTCACGGAACAAAATACCCGCTTTAGGGTAATCAGGAATGCTTTTGATGCTTGCTTTGATCAGAGAGATTTTTTCTGTGTTCATAATCTTATGCACTTCATTAGGCCGCTTTCCAAACTCTCGTTAACGAATCAAACATCAACGCTCGGAATTAAGGAAAGGTACAATTGGTATTCATTGCAACGAGAGTCATAACTCTGATTGCTGAAATAATAAACGCCCGCTATACAAGCAGGCACACTGGCTTAATGGTAGTGATTTTCTTTGCTGTCAGCAACCAACTCATGGGTTGGAAGTCGCATAAACCATGTGAGAAGAATAACAAGTACACAAATTAGGAAAGCCTTTACCCAAATGATAGGGGCAAAGTAGATGGATAACGCAAAACTCAACAAGATAAAGAATACGCCACGCGTTTTAACTTGTTTGGTGACGGCACCGTGTTGATACCAATTGTTCAGCAAAGGACCCAGCGTTTTGTGCTCATGCATCCATTTATGAACTTTCGGATTGCTTCGCATGAAGCATGCGCTGGCAAGAAGGAGAAAAGGAGTGGTTGGCAGAACGGGCAAAACTATCCCTAGAACTGCGAGAAATATACAAAGGCCACCAGCAATATTGAGGCTTAAAACTCGAACGCTAATTGTGGCCTCCTTGAGTTAGCTATCACCAATCGGCGACGACAGCTTAACTAGAATGTTGCGTAACCATTGAATACACGGATCAACGTAAGTGTTGCTGGTAGCAATGGAATCATTAAAAATGCGGCTAAAAATCCTAAAAAGTAGAATACATTAAACGGGTCTTGAAAGTCTTTGTTATCTGCCATGATTGCTTCTTGTTTTTGTTAGTGAAGGTAAGTATCCGGCGAACCAAACCCGCTTTGCTAAATCGACATTTAACAAAAAAGGCATAGCCACACCATTTGCGCAACTATACCTTAATCAATTATTCACAAAAACCGAGGAAATATAGGGTTAATCAGTAGACCCTTGGTGTATGTCTAAACTAAAACTTGCCGCTCCAAGTAGGCTCAACGACAGTTGGCAGCCCTGTTCGATCGGAAGGTCCCGCGTAATAAAGTTCTTCTTGCAGTTCTCACCCAAGCGCTCACCTGCTGCAATATATTGATTCAATTCACCATTCGACCATTGCCCGTCTAGACCCGCAGGCAAAATGGAGATGGTTCCCTCGGCAAGGTCAGCAACACCAAACAAGGCATTCACTGGGGTGGAGCATTTAGAGCAACGAATCCCCTTCTCTAAGATTTCAGCAATATCTTTGAGATCAACATTAAAATCTTTTCTGTTTCTTATGTAATCGTGGAACAGCGCTCTCACTAACAATGTTGTCGCGGAGCCGCCATTATCAGACGACGATGAATCGACGAGGTAAAAAGCAAACTGCCCGTTCATCATCCACGCATAGTCAAACACAAGTGGCATCATCTCTGTTGATTGCAGTAACCGGTAACTGCAACGCCATGAGCCTTGTCGCGTATCTTTCTCTGGAAGCAGCGCATGCAGTAAGTCTTTTGCTGCGCTTGGGTTATCTTGAAGGTAATTCAGGTGCCAATGCAGTTCTTGGTCTTCAGGGATCTCTCCCCCATCATCCACACAGAACCATTGGCTCGAAAAATCTCGTTGGTCTGAAATGTTATCGAACGAATCTGTCAATGTATTCGCAATCGCACTTCCTAGGTGACGGTGATCCTCTAACGGCTTCGCCAAGAAGTCTTTAATACCAAATCGCAAGGCTTTCGCCACGTCAGACATATCATCAGTGCCAGACACAACGATCATAGGCAGTGACGGGTACTCTAAACTGAGCTCTTCCACAAGCTCTATGCCATCAAGTATTGGCATTGATAAGTCACACACAATTAAATCTGGCGCTGAGTCTCTAAGTTTCTGCAAAGCGTCCAGTCCATTTTCAGCCTCAACCACTTTATAACCGACCTTGTCTAGGTACGCACTGGTTTTACGGCGAAAAATAGGATCATCATCAACCAACATCACGCATTTTTGGTTAATTACTTCCTGAGCCGAGGTCATTACTGGCTGACTGTGAGTTTTGTACATAATCTATAACCTCACAAAACTAAGTCGAATTATTATTGTTATCTGTTCTAAGAACTAATATAAAACTTAGTAATAAAATGCTAAATACACAAATTTGCACTCTTTACTGGTAATTCGTGACGAGGGTTGGAATACTTGTAAATAGTGCAACGAGTTGACGTAACGCAAACATTGATCTCACTGTTACGTATAAATTAGATGAGATTGTAAACAAATGTGTCTGGATTTATGAAATTAGATGATTTAAACCTCTTTCGACTCGTCGTTGAAAATGGGAGCTACACCGCAACATCGCGCAAGACTATGATTCCGGTTGCGACCATCACACGACGCATCCAAGCCTTAGAAGATTCTTTGAACCTTAGGCTTCTCAATAGACACGCGCGTAAACTTTCTTTAACAGAGGCAGGCGAACGTTTCTTCAATGAATGCTCTCCGCTGTTGCAACGTCTCTCTTCTACTGCAGAAGAGTTAACTGACGTGTGCAAAGGCGCTTCCGGTAAGATTCGTATTACGGCACCCTCAAACCTGACCAAGCGCATGATGATGCCAATGTTCAGTGAATTCATGATTCAATACCCTGATATCAATATTGAGCTGATGATGAACAACCAAGCGGATCAGCTGGATCCAACGGAGTGGGACGTAATTTTCCGAGTCGGCCCTCAGCGTGATTCAAGCCTAATCGCTCGAAAAATCAGTGAAGTCAAAGATATTCTTATCGCGAGCCCTGAGTACTTAGCGAAGAACCCAGCTCCAAGCCATGCTGAAGAGCTAGCGAACCATTCGCTACTCAAAGGCTACCCGCTGATTAAGTGGCAGCTGAGTAATTCGAATGAAGAGACGGTGGTGAATAGCGAGAAAGGCCGTTTCAACGCCAATGCGCTTAATGTCGTAAGACAAGCGTGCTCAGAAGGCCTAGGTATCACCCTGATGCCTGACGTGATGATTCGTGAATACATTGAAGATGGCAGCTTAGTGCAAGTCTTAGAAGACTGGAGCGCTAACCCTCGTGATATTTACATGCTTTATAACCACAAAGACCATCTACCAGAGAAAGTGAGATTGTTTATTGATTTTGTGATCGCATACCACATTCATTAAGGTCAATCCCCTTCTCTATAAACAAAAAACCAGAGCCGATGCTCTGGTTTTTTATTTTCTGTATCGCTAGCGAAACTCTGTATGACTAACGAAACGCTAGTTAAGCGCCTTCGTTGTGTAACTCTAAGTTAGCAAGATCTTGTTGAATCTCACGCTGAACCTTTGAGTCGTCATTACGCAAAGAGTCTAGGAAATCTAGGTACACTTGGTCGATATCGCCCGTTACATACTCGCCGTTAAATACAGAAGTATCAAAACGAGAGATGTCTTGATTGCCCATGCCCACTGCAGAAATCAGATCTGGTAGCGTTTGGAAAATCAAGGCGTCTGCGCCAATCTGCTTACAAATCGTTTCGTTATCACGACCATGAGCAATCAACTCTGTCGCGCTCGGCATATCAATGCCGTAAACGTTAGGGAAGCGAACCTCTGGAGCAGCTGAAACCATGAAGACCTTATTTGCGCCAGAATCACGAGCCATCTCAATGATCTGCTCTGATGTTGTGCCGCGAACGATAGAATCGTCAACCAGAAGAACGTTCTTACCTTTAAACTCAGAGCGAATTGCGTTGAGCTTACGGCGAACCGACTTCTTACGTTGTTGCTGACCTGGCATGATGAATGTGCGGCCAACATAGCGGTTTTTCACGAAACCTTGACGGTATGGCTTATTGATCGCTTGAGCGATTCGTAGCGCAATATCGTTTGATGTTTCAGGGATTGGAATAACTACATCAATGTCTAAGTCTGCGTACTCTTCTTTAATACGCATACCAAGCATCTCACCCATCTCAACGCGTGCGCTGTAAACCGAGATTTTGTCGATGAATGAATCTGGGCGTGCAAAGTATACAAACTCAAAGATACATGGGTTTAGTTGTGGGTTGTCTGCACATTGCTTAGTGAAAAGCTCACCGTCAAACGTTGCGTAGATAGCTTCACCTGGTGCTACGTCGCGCATGAAGTCGAAACCAACAGCATCGAGTGCTACCGATTCAGACGCAACCATGTACTCTGTTTTACCTTGAACTTCACGCTTACCAAGACACAATGGACGAATACCATGTGGGTCACGGAATGCGATCATACCGTGGCCGATGATCATCGCCGTTACGGCGTAAGCACCACGAATTGTACGATGCACATTTGCCACAGCGCGGAAAACGTCATCTGAAGTTACGTTACCTTTAACAGTATCGATCTCATGAGCTAATACGTTCAGTAGAACTTCAGAGTCAGAGGTTGTGTTTACATGACGACGGTCTTTTTCGAACAACTTCTCACGAACTTCGTTTGCGTTCGTCAGGTTACCGTTGTGCGCCAACGTAATGCCAAAAGGAGAGTTTACGTAGAAAGGCTGAGCTTCAGACGCACTTGAACTACCCGCAGTAGGATAACGAACATGGCCAATACCAACTTCACCTTGTAGGCGCTGCATGTGTTTTGCTTCAAAAACATCTTTTACTAAACCGTTCGCCTTACGCAGACGGAAACGATTGCTTTCTATGGTACAAATACCAGCGGCATCTTGGCCACGATGCTGCAATACCGTTAAAGCGTCATAAATAGACTGGTTTACAGGTGTTGAACCCACGATTCCAACAATACCACACATGTCCTAATCCTCGATTTTTCGACATTAACTGGCGCTAGAGCGCGCCAGATAAGAAACTAGATGTTGCTTGTAAATGCTCGAAGAACGGCGCAATGATTCGACTAAATTCTGGAACCAATTGCGAATTCTTCCACCACTCAGAACTTGGGAATGCAGTAAACGCATCCATGAAAAACAACACTGCAGAAACAATCAAAACACCACGTAAGCCACCAAAGACGACACCGAGGATTCTGTCTGTACCTGACAGGCCTGTTTTCTGAACTAGTTGACCGATGACATAGTTAACTAAGGCACCCACAACTAACGTTGCAACAAACAATGCTGCTATCGCAGTTCCGTTTCGAAACATCTCATCTTCGATATTGGTGAAGTACATCGCTAATTTAGCGTAGTACTGGCTAGCAATAAAAAATGCTCCAAACCAAATAACGAGTGACAAGGCTTCTTTAGCGAAACCACGAACTAAACTGATCACGGCAGAGAAGCCGATCACGCCTAAAATGACAAAATCTAACCAATTCATGAATTCTTCATCTTAAGTTGGCGCGCATTTTAACAGAAAAAATGCTGACGCAAACGTTTTCTTATGGATTTAACGGTTTAAATTTGAGCAACTGGCCTTTTGAACCCGTAATTTTTTCTAATTCCTTAATTTGTCGCTCAAGTTTGGATTTAGAGACATCCGGGCCAATAATTACTCGCGTAAAAGTTTTTTCTTGCTTGGTGTGAGCCTGATAACCGCGCTTTTGCAGATCCTTAACAACGTTTTTTGCGTTGTCAGCATTCTTCAAAGCCATCAATTGAATAATCCAAGCACTGTCTTGGTATTCATTTTTTTCAGGTACCGGCTTAACCACAACTGCCACTTTGTCTGCTTCTTTATCATTAGAAGAAGACGCGGTTTGCGTGTTTGAATTATCAGTACGACCACTTTCAACCACTTGCTCAACCGGAGAATCCGGTAGCGCTATCTGATCTTCAACGGGATCGAGTACTTCAAACACTTCAACATTACTATCAAGCTCAGGCTTAATTGGAATGCTTGCAAACTCTTCTTTGTAGTGGAGCTTCTTACCATCTAGTACATCGGGCAATACAATCACGCCAATGGCCACTAAAATGATGGTGCCGACTAACCGGCTTTGGAATTTACTTGCCATTTAGTTTCCTTTTTTCTGCCAATGCTCCAACACTTCACCCACTGTATGGAAAGAACCGACAACCAACACAACATCGTCACCTTTAACAGAATCTAAAGCCGCTTCAAACGCTGTGACAGGGTTTGAATGCTGTTCTACGCCTTCTGGTAGGCTTTGACACAGTTCAGCGGCTGTCGCAGCGCGTGGCCCTTGCAATGAAGCTGGATACCAATGAGTTGCGATTGGCGCTAATACTTCCAATGTCGCTGGGATATCTTTGTCATGAAGCATGGCGACTACAACGTGTAAATTTTTATCTGCATACTTCTTCGTAACTTGCTGCGCAAAGTACTCAGCAGAATGCGGGTTGTGTGCTACATCAAGCACAATCACCGGTTGTTCGCTAATTTGCTGCATACGCCCAGGAAGCTGCGCATTCTTCATGCCGTTAACCACGTTCACGTCGCTAATACTAAGCTCTGATGTGCCCAATGCCATCAACGCTGTTGCAGCGTTAGGTAACGGCAGGCTTGGAATAGGTAGCGATTCTAGTTGGAATGCACCACTGCGCCAGTTCCACGTATCACCGTCAACATCATAAGTGTATTGAATACCGACTTGGTAGAACTCAGCCTTAATGTCATCAGCGTGCGCTGCAACCGTAGCCGGTGGCTTGGGTTGACCACAGATAGCGGGTTTACCGCTACGATAAATGCCCGCTTTCTCAAAACCAATCACATTGATGTCATCACCTAGCCAGTCAACATGGTCGACAGCCAAACTAGTAATCACGGAAACATCATGCTCAACGATATTGGTCGCGTCTAGACGTCCGCCTAAACCAACTTCTAATAGCACAACATCAACCGCTTCAGTTTGAAATGCACGTAACGCCGCTAAAGTGCCATATTCGAAAAAGCTCAGGCTGATTTCGCCACGCTCTTTCTCAATAAAATCGAAAGACTGAACCATCTTTTCATCAGAGAGATCTTGGCCGTTGATACGAACACGTTCGTTATAGCGAATTAAGTGAGGAGAGCTGTAGACACCGACAGAGTAACCAGCATCCAATAGAATCGCTTCCATAAGGGCACACGTTGAGCCTTTGCCATTGGTTCCGGCAACAGTAATGACGTGTTGAGCAGGTTTGGTGAGGTTTGCCTTAGAGGCGACGGCCTGAACTCGGTCTAATCCAAGATCAATAGCACTGGTGTGGATGTTTGATAAATAATCAAGCCACATCTCCAAAGAGGATGTGGCTTGAGGAATAGGTTGTTGACTCATCTAACTCATAACCATAATTAAGTTGGTTTGTTAGAAGGTACTTTACCCTTTTTCTGGCGCTTCTGGTACTTCATAAGTAGCTTCATTCGGTGAATCGTTCACAGAAACTACTAATGGTGAAGGCTGGTTGGTCATTTTAGCAACAAGGCTTGCAACGCGCTGACGCATCTCACGACGGTCAACGATCATGTCGATAGCACCGTGGTCTAGAAGAAACTCACTACGTTGGAAACCTTCAGGAAGGTCTTCACGTACCGTTTGTTCGATTACACGACGTCCAGCAAAACCAATCAGTGCTTTTGGTTCACCAATGTTGATATCGCCAAGCATTGCCAAACTTGCAGAAACACCGCCCATTGTTGGATCAGTCATTACTGAAACAAAAGGTAGGCCTTTCGCAGATAAGCGCTCTAGAGCTGCACTGGTTTTCGCCATTTGCATTAGAGACATCAATGCCTCTTGCATACGAGCACCACCACTTGCAGAGAAACAAACTAAACCACAGTTGTTCTCAATAGCAGCATCTACCGCTTTCACAAAGCGAGCACCAACAACAGAACCCATTGAGCCGCCCATGAATGAGAATTCAAAAGCACACGCTACAATAGGTAAACCAAGCAGTTCACCTTTCATTGCAACTAATGCGTCTGTCTCACCACTGTTCTTTTGAGCAGCAGAGATACGTTCTTTGTAACGCTTTGAGTCTTTAAACTTCAGCTTGTCTTGTGGCTCAAGATCAGCACCGAGTTCAACACGCTCACCTTTGTCTAGGAAGGTATCCAGACGACGACGTGCTTTCATGCGCATGTGATGGTCACATTTTGGACATACTTCTAGGTTACGCTCTAGTTCTGCATGGTACAGAACCTGCTCACAAGAAGTACATTTAGTCCAAACACCCTCAGGGATAGACGCTTTACGAGATGTTACGATGTTGCTTTTTTCTAAAATCTTTTCAAGCCAACTCATGGAAGACCTTTTTGTTTCGATTCTTCCGCTTGATTGCGAAAGAAATAAATTTGGGAATTATGCGTGGGAATTAAAGCACATAAAACAGCGACTGTAGATAAAAAACTGGTTGTACCTATTTTCTGGCACTATCTTACGCACTAAACCGTAATATTTTTTGAACCTAAGTCTCACATTTAGTTCAAATTGTCCGGCAAAAATAGAGGACCAATTGGCTCTCGTGGTAGCTCAAAATGTTCAGGATAATCAACATCCACAAGATACAAACCTTCCGCTTTTGCAGTTGCGCCGGCTACTTTTCGATCTTTAGCTTCTAAAAGCCACTGGATCCACTCTGGTTTCTGCTCACCTTTACCTACGGCAATAAGGCTACCAGTAATATTCCTCACCATGTGGTGAACAAACGCATTCGCTTTAATATCAATCACAATGTAGTGTCCATGACGAGTCACGTTCAAGTGAATCATGTTTCTCCATGGGCTACGGGATTGACAATGTGTTGCCCTGAACGAAGTGAAATCATTCTCACCAAGTAAGTACTGACCCGCTTCGTGCATTTTTTTCTCATCAAGATGGCCATGATAATGGCTCACGCCTGAATTCAAAATGCCAGGGCGAAGTGCATGGTTAAAGATAATGTAGCGATAACGGCGGGCAGTTGCTGAGAAGCGAGCATGAAAATCCTCATTCACTTCTGTCGCCCAACGAACCGCAATATCTTTTGGCATGTTGGCATTCGCGCCCATTGTCCATGCCACCATTTTACGATCGACATTAGTTTCAAAGTGAACGACTTGTCCCGTACCGTGAACACCGGCATCTGTACGACCTGCGCACATAACTTCTACAGGGTGATTCGCGACAACTGAAAGAGCCTTTTCCAATTCTTCTTGGACACTTTTCACGTCTCGTTGGCGCTGCCAACCAAAGTAGTGGGTACCGTTATATTCAATACCTAAAGCAATTTTCATGTTCTTGTTCTCTTTGAAAATGGGCGAGAAGTATATACGGAAATCAGTGCTAGCCCAAATAGGATGGGGCTAAAACTTCAATAAACAATCAGCATCGACCTAGGCGATGCTTTTGGGAAAGCAAATCAAACAATAGCGCTCTGTATCATCTAAAAATAAAGGGTAGCCAACGCTACCCTTTATGATTTGTTAATTTATCGACCGTTTAACGAATCGATAAGATTTTTTGCCTCTCGACGAATATCATCGCTGCCGTCAACGATTGCCTCTTCTAGAAGCTTAATTGCCCCATGCGAGTCACTCATCTCGATGTAGATTTTAGCCAAATCAAGCTTACCCGCAGCTTCTGCATTACTGTCGACATCATAATTGCCAATATCACCGATAACATCAGGGAATTCGTTGAGACCAACATCCAGTTTAAGCTCTTCATCGTCTGGATTAGTGACTTCTCCACCTTCTCGCTCGACTTGAGCCATCAGTTCATCAATCGTCATGTATTGCTTATCACGACTGCTGCCTGATTCGGTTAGGTTGTCTTGTTGAGCCCAATTCTCTTCTTTGATCTTCGGTTCAGCTTGCTGTTCAGCCGACGCCCAAATCTCTTGTTGGTCGTCAGGCACATCATGATGCATGCTCGATTGTTGCTCTGGCGCTAGGTTAAAGCCTTTCCAGTCTTCGCCACCAACTTCAAGCATGGCATCAATATCTAGCCCTGCACTATCAATCGATGTTGCATCCAATGGCTTATTAAACATGTTGTCGACAGAGTCTTGAACATCTTCAGAAAGCAGCTCAGCTAATGCTGTCTCATCAAAGTCATCAAAGCCTTCTAGTGGTTCGTCTTGAACCGCTGTAGGCGTTGAGTTTAGCTCAGAAGCTGTGCTCAGTGATTCTTCTGGCTGTGTAAAACCAGCCAACTCAGAGTCTTGTGGATTCGAGAAATCTTCAGCCTGACTGAAGCTTTGTGGGTTCGCGAACAAATCATGCAACGCATCTTGCTCTTCGCCTTGTGGGCTGAAAGAAGTCAGTGGTGTTGGTTTCTCTGCAAACGCGTCTGAGATGGCTTCATCTTCACCGTATTCTGGTAAATCAAGCTCATCGAACTCTACGTCTTCATCTTCTGCTACTGGCTCAGCACTGCTTTGCTCAATATCATCTAAAACAGAGTCCGCTTTTGCGCTTTCTTCATCGTACTCTGGAAGATCAAGGTCATTGAACTCGAACTTCTCTGTACCATCAGATAGGTCTTGTTCTAATTGAGCTTCATCCGGCTCACTCACCACTTCAGCTAATGCATCTTCTTCACCGAATTCTGGCAACTCAAAATCATCAAACGAGAACTCTTCTTCACTTTCTGGTTTAGCAGTTTCAGCCTTTGGTGCAGCATCTAGTTGAGGCTCAGCGGTTGGTTGTGATTCAACACTTGGTTGAGAATCAATAGCAGGCGTTATTGGTTCTGATGTTGATTCAGCATCAGCTTCTGCTAGTGCGTCTTCTTCACCGAACTCTGGTAGCTCAAAGTCATCAAACGAGAACTCTTCGTCGTCTTGACCCTGAGCGTCAGTTCGAGGTTCAACATCTAATTGAGGCTCAACAGCAGGCATTACTGGTTCTGGTGTTGATTCAGCATCAGCTTCCGCTAGTGCGTCTTCTTCACCAAACTCTGGAAGTTCGAAGTCATCAAACGAGAATTCTTCTTCGCTTTCTTGTTCTGCCACTTCCGCTTGTGGTGTAGCTTCAACTTGCGGTTCAGCGTCTAACTGAGGTTCAACAACAGGTGTTACTGGTTCTGGTGTTACATCAGTTTCTGCTAATACTTCTGGTGCAGACGTATCGTCTTCAATCAGCCAATCATCGTCTTGCGGCACACCAAATTCATTCGGAATGATCTCTGGCATATTTGCAGCACGAGCTGGCTCTGGCTCTGGCTCTGGCTCTGGCTCTGGCTCTGGCTCTGGCAAGGATTCAACAACATCTTCAAATTGTTCACTACCTTGGATTTTCGGTTCAAAGTCAAAATCAGAAGCTACGTCCGCAGGCGACTCTACATCGTCGATCGCTTCAGCTAACCAGTCTTCAACCGTCTCTTCTTCATATTCAGAGATATCATTTAAAGATGATGGTGAAGCTTGCTCTTCAAAACTAGCAGCAATGTCTTCGCGCTGCTCTTGTACGTCGGCTTCTTTCGGTTCTGATTCTAGTGACGCAGTTTCTTCTTGAACTCGCTCTTCAAAAGCTGGTTTGTCAAAATCAGAATTCTCAGATAACAGCGAGTCGATATCCAGTTCGTCATCTTCAACCGATGATGCAATTTCGTCCGCTGATGCTTGGTTGCTATCTGAAAGAGACGCTTGCTCTAGTTCAACCGTATTTTCAATTGAGGGCTCAACAGGCTCTTCTGTCGCTTGCAGCGAATCATTGTCATCAGAAGTCATTAACTCATCAATCAACGCTTCGTCTGTTGTTTCTAGCGAGTCATCAAGCAAAGCATCCGTTGCCGGTGCGACACCGAACAAGTCATCGATAAAGTCATCACGATTGAAGTTTTCATCATTTTCTGGCTCAACGTCAGATGTTTCTGAGGTTAACGGAGTAAGAGCAACGTCTGAGTCCTTTTCCGGCTCCTCGTTGACGTTGTTAAAACCAAAGGCTGCATCAAGCTCTTTATCAAACGCCTTCTCTTCAGACTCAAGCTCATCTTCAATGCCACTTGTCAGTAAGTCATCAAATGGGTCTAGAGATTCTGATTTTGATGCATCCGCTAAAAGCTCATCATCTGACAATTCACTATCAAGGAAATCATCCAATAAGTCGGTACTTTCGGCGTCGAGTTCGAAATCATCGTCGTCAGAGTCACCTATTAATTCATCCAAGGTTTCCGTGCTGTCTTCTGCGATGTTGAGGTCATCATCGGTCGATAAACCAGAAAGCTCTTCAAGCTCAGACAGAGAATCAAAGCCAAGAGGTTCGCTTTCAGACTCATCATCCGAATCGTCCCCTAGCATCTCATCAAGAAGGTCTGTCGAGTTACTTAGGTCTACGTCATCGCCTGCCAGTTGCTCATCAAGCAGATCAACGCTGTCTTGAGGTTCTTCATTTACGATGGGCTTATCGAACTGAGACAGAATGTTTTCGATATCATCATCAGACGCCAAACCACTGTTTAGGTTAGTGGCAATCTCATCGTCGCTATCGAGGTTGAAAGGGTCATTCGCTTGATCGTTCTGAGCGGCAACCTGAGCAAAGATATCGTCAATATCATCTTCTACGCTAGAAGCCGAAGGTTGAGGGGATTGCTGTTCCGAGATAAGAGCTTCGATATCAAATTCGTCGTTGCTTACATTCTCAGGAGCAGTATCAGTCTGTTGCTCTGAGATAAGCGCATCAATGTCGAAGCTGTCGTCATCTTCATCATCAAGAGCAAACAGATCATCTAACAGAGACTGGTCTAGCTCGTTGGAACCTAGATCTTCAGTTTCACCCTCTTGAGATAACAAGGCTTCAATGTCATCAGCAGACATTGCGTTATCATCAGAAAGGTCAAAGTCAACATCATCACTATCGAGTGCGCTTTCCGCTGTTTTGTCTAGCGCACGTTCCATCTCTTCAAGGCCAAGCGCTTTCTCTTCGCCATTAACACTAATGCCGTTGCTGCTGTCTAAATCTAGATCGTCGAAGTTGGTGTCTAAATCACCGTTTTCGCCAATGCTAGCAAATGGGTCATCGTCTTCACCATCTAGATTGAAATCGAGATCAGATTCATCTAAACCAGCAAAGACATCATCCTCTTCGGCTAGCGCTTGATCGTCAAACAGCTTGTTGGCGTCATCTTCCGTACCAAACAAGTCATCATCTAAAGACAGCTCGTTAAGGTCGTCCATCTCGTCGCCCAATGTAATAGGTGCAACGGTACTTGGTTCTGGCTGGAGCAGTTGTTCTTGAGTCGTCTGCTGTTGCTCATCATTTTTAGAACGACGGCCTAACAGCATCACAACGATCAAACCAATGAGCAGACCTGGAATAATCGCAAGAGCCGCCACTAACCAACCATTCGATAACAGTTCGTCCATGACACTTGGTGCCATCTTTTCAATTTCGGCGTTCTTTCTGCGCTCTTCATCAAGCAGCTTTTCCACTTCGCTACGAATGCGGTCTTCATCACTGAGCTCTGTTTTTAGCTCATCCACTTCCGATTGAACATTCGATAACATCAAACGAAGTTGGTGATTTTTCTCTTCAAGTGACAGCAGTTCAGTTTCTGAAAGCTCTAGCTGCTTCTCTAACTTGTTCATCTCTTGGGTTGGTGCAGATTGAGCTAGAGATGATTGAGTTGGAGACAATGGCTTTTTAGCAGTTTCAGTAGTGCTTACTTGCTTAGCAGGAGTAACATTTTTTGCATCAGAACTCGGCGCTTTGGGTTTTGAAGCGACAGGCTTACTTGCAGGAGCATCAAGCTTAGCAAGATGTGAGTTCATGATGTTGATAGCTTGCTGCGTCGAACTTGCACGTGTTTGATCTAAAGAAGGCACACGTAAATTACTGGCAGGCAGCAGGCTATGGATATTCTGGTTTTCAAACGCTTGTGGGTTTAAGCGATAAATAGCCAACAGGGTTTGTTGGACTGACACGGAGTTATCAGGGCGTAACTTTGAAGCAATAGACCACAATGTTTCTGAGCCGCGAGTTGGACCATAGAAACGTGAAGGCTCAGCGCTATTCGATTGCGCTCTTTGAAGAGGTTCTGAAAACGTAGGCGCTGATTGTATCTGACCATTAGGTCCTACAACTCGAATGGAATCTGCACGAACAACGGAAATCTGAGTCGCAATGATAAAGGCAAAGGGCATTAACCACGGCTTGAAAATTTGAAACATAAAAGGCTCAGCTAGGTGCTTAAATTCGGAAAAGTGATGATCTATTAAATATATCGGATAAATGACGTAAAACTATAGAGATGAAAACAAAAAATGTGTTGCAGCAACAATATTCGCAGCAATTTCACACAATTTGACTAACAATATTTTCAATCGATTAAAAAAGCCCCACTAAAGAGTGAGGCTTGTTTATCAAAGCAATAAAGCTTAGAAGTAATCGCGAATCAGAACTTCAGCGATTTGAACTGCGTTTGTTGCTGCGCCTTTACGAACGTTATCAGCTACAACCCACATGTTCACGCCGCTGTGATGGCTGATGTCGTTACGAATACGACCAACCATTACGTGGTCTTTACCACCTGCATCACGAACTTGAGTTGGGAAGTCTAGCGCTTGGAATACTTCAACACCTTCTGTGTTCTCTAGAAGCTGAAGCACTTGTTCTGCACCGATTGGCGCGCGAGTTTCAATGTGCAGAGATTCTGCGTGACCATAGAATACTGGTACGCGAACACAAGTCGGGTTCACTGTGATTGAAGAGTCAGCAAAGATTTTTTGAGTTTCCCAAACCATCTTCATCTCTTCACGCGTGTAGCCGTTCTCTGTAAATTCATCGATTTGAGGAATACAGTTGAAAGCGATTTGTTGTGAGAACGCTGAGTTTTCAGCTGGCATACCGTTAAGAAGCTTAGCCGTTTGACCCGCTAGCTCATCGATACCTGGCTTACCTGCACCAGACACAGATTGGTAAGTTGAAACGTTAATACGCTCAAGGCCCACTTCATCGTGAATTGGTTTTAGCGCTACTACCATTTGGATAGTCGAGCAGTTAGGGTTCGCGATGATGTTACGGTTACGGAACTCAGCAATCGCTTCAGGGTTCACTTCAGGCACAACCAGAGGAACATCGTATTCGTAACGGAAGCGTGATGTGTTATCGATGACAACCACACCTTCATCAGCCGCAATTGGAGCCCAACGCTCTGAAAGCTCGCTACCTGCAGAGAAAAACGCAATATGTACTTGAGACCAATCGAAGTCTTCTACGTTTTGTACTTGTATTGTTTTGCCGTTAAAACGGGAAGTTTTGCCTTCACTACGTTCACTTGCTAGTAAGTGCATTTCACCGACAGGGAATTTACGCTCTTTAAGTACTTCAAGAATGGTTTCACCAACCGCACCAGTCGCACCTAAAATAGCAATATTAAATTCTTGGCTCATTGTTTCTCTCTTTTATAAAGTTGGCTTTACCATAAAACCGAGTTTAGATAACGGCGTTAAATTACAAGATTCGTCGCCCGTTAACTCGACTGCACTGTACTCTCTGCGGTCCCAATATTCTTTACGCATCTTGTCAAAAGAACCCGGCGTAACGATATTGCGACGGAATAAGGCGTCGTCTTTGCGCACATCATAGATCAACTGAGTCAAATTGTGCAGTGTTGCTTCATCCCAAGCTCTATCTAATTTCATTTGAGGTACAGGCGCTGTCGGCAATAAGTCGCTTGCATACGCACGCTGTTCAGTACCTAAAAATTCACAATAACTGTTGAAGATCATCGTGGTACCACGCGCTTTACCTTCTAAACCGTAGCCCGCTACGTGAGGCGTTGCAAAAGCGAGTAACGGAAGAAGCTCAAAGTCGACTTCAGGTTCAAACTCAAACACATCAAGCACTGCAGTGAAACCATCGGCTTTTTGCAGGCGAGCTTTTAGCGCTTGGTTATCAACCACAGGACCGCGAGCTGCATTAATCAGGATTTGATCAGCACGTAAGTTGTTCAGCACTTGCTCACTGATCAAGTGATGCGTTGGATACTCACCCGTCTTAGTGATTGGCGTGTGTAATGTAATAACGTCTGATTGTTCAAGCAAAGTCTCTAACTCAGTAAATTCGCGAGTATCACCCTCTTGCTGTTTTAGAGGGTCGTTCAGCAGAACTTTGATACCAATACCTTCAAGGCACTTCGCTAAGTAGCTACCTACCTGACCACAGCCGATAATACCAACCGTTTTATCAAAAACAGAGAAGCCTTGCTGTTGCGCAAGCACCATCATCGCACTGAATGCGTACTCAGCAACACCCACCTTGTTACAGCCAGGCGCCGCAGTAAAGAAAATGCCACGCTCTTTCATCAATTCTTGGTCAACATGGTCCATACCAGCCGTCGCAGTACCGACAAACTTCAGCTTATTGGCTTTGCTGATCAATGACTCGTTTACCTTGGTAACAGAGCGAATCATCAATGCGTCTACGTCAACTAGGTCGTCAGCAGTAAGTGTGCGACCAGACTTCATTGTCACTTCCCCTAGCTGGCTAAAAAGCGCTTCAGCGTAAGGCATATTTTCGTCGATTAAGATTTTCATTTGGCGAGTACTTTTGTTGGGGTCTATCGACCTAAATGTGAATTGAAATGATTGTGCAAAATTCCACACACGGTGTCGAGTAGCAATTGGAATACATTATAAATAAAGGGCTGAATCACTGAGTCTGCACAAACAACAGGCATAAGATTCCATACCCAAATCTCAAACGGCTAAAACGAAAAATGCCCGATTGAATAAACAATCGGGCAAACATCCAGAACAAAAGGATCCTATCTCGCTCTCCAGGAGACAGAGTCTTGCGTCTGTTCAACCAGTACTAACCAAAGTCAGTACTGGTCAAGCTCTGGAAACCTTTCAATCTCTAAACCCAGATTTAAAAACTATGTTCAAAAAACACGTTTACCAACCTGCGTCTAAAAACTTTGTTCTGATGGTCATTATTACTGGGTGACCTGTGCGTGTTGAATCGGCACTAGCGCAACCCTTTAACGATTAACCTTGTCTCTGTAACTCAAGCTTAAGTTAAGCTTGGTACTTTTTGATTACTAGCGTTGCGTTCGTACCGCCGAAACCAAAACTGTTAGACATAACTGTAGTTAGCTCTTGATCACGAGCTTCAGTTACGATGTCTAGGCCAGCAGCAGCTTCGTCTAGGTTCGAAACGTTAATGCTTGGAGCGATAAAGCCGTTATCTAGCATTAGCGTTGAGTAAATAGCTTCGTGTACGCCAGCAGCACCTAGAGCGTGACCTGTCATCGCTTTAGTTGCAGAAATTGCTGGGCTGTTGCCACCAAATACTTCTTGGATAGCGCCTAGCTCTTTAACGTCGCCAACTGGAGTTGAAGTACCGTGAGTGTTCACGTAATCAACGCCATCAACGTTTTGCATCGCCATCTTCATACAACGAACCGCACCTTCACCAGAAGGAGCAACCATGTCGTAGCCATCTGAAGTTGCGCCGTAGCCTACGATTTCACCGTAGATTTTTGCGCCACGAGCAACAGCGTGCTCAAGCTCTTCGATAACTAACATGCCGCCGCCACCAGAGATAACGAAACCATCACGGTCTGCATCGTAGGTACGAGAAGCCAGCTCTGGCGTGTCGTTGTACTTAGTAGAAAGTGCGCCCATTGCGTCGAACATCATAGTCAGAGACCAATCCAGTTCTTCACCGCCACCAGCGAATACAACGTCTTGCTTACCAAGTTGGATAAGCTCCATTGCGTGACCAATACAGTGTGCAGATGTCGCACATGCAGAGCTCATAGAGTAGTTCACACCACGGATTTTGAAAGGAGTTGCTAGACAAGCAGAAACCGTAGAAGCCATTGTACGTGGAACCATGTATGGACCAACGCGCTTCACGCCTTTCTCACGGATGATGTCTACCGCGTTTACTTGGTTTAGAGATGAAGCACCACCTGAACCCGCAACGATACCCGTGCGGTCATTAGATACTTGATCTTCAGTTAAGCCAGAATCAGCAATTGCTTGCTCCATTGAAAGATAAGCGAATGCCGCTGCATCACCCATAAAGCGCATTTTTTTGCGATCGATATGGTCAGCAGGGTTCATTTTTAGGTTACCCCATACTTGAGAGCGCAAGCCATTTTCCTTGAACTGCTCTGAAGCGGTAATACCAGATTTACCCTCTTTCAGTGATGCTAAAACTTCTTCGACGTTGTTACCGATACTTGAAACAATACCCATACCGGTGATTACGACTCGTTTCATGTGACATTCCTATAATTCTAAATTCAGCTAGATGATAACTAAGAAGCCTAACAAAAGTGGTCAGCTTTCCTAGAAATTCGTACAATCCCTACCAACATATCGCTTCAAATCACAAAATGATAGATTTTATGACTTCAATTACTAATGCAGAACTGGAATGGAATGAGTCTGGCACGCCAGTTTCAGACCAATTTGACGACGTTTACTTCTCCAATGTTAACGGTTTAGAAGAAACTCGCTACGTCTTTTTAAAGCAAAACCACCTTCCAGAGCGTTGGCTTGAACATGAACAACGCCGCTTTGTGATTGCTGAAACCGGCTTTGGCACAGGTTTGAACTTTCTTGCAGTTTGGCAATGGTTCGATGCTTTTCTTAAAGATAACCCACAAGCGATGACCAAAGAGTTACATTTCATCAGTTTTGAAAAATATCCTTTAAATAAAGAGGATCTCATCAAAGCACACCAATCGTGGCCAGAATTAGCCGAGTATGCGACGCAACTCCAAGAACACTACCCTATTGCTCTACCTGAATGTCACCGCATTGTGCTGGGCGACGGTGCAATCACGCTTGATTTGTGGTTTGGCGATATTAAAGATTGCATGCCCAACGTACCAACCCCGCGTGAAGGTTTGGTTGATGCTTGGTTCTTAGACGGTTTTGCTCCGAGCAAGAACCCAGAGATGTGGAATCAAAACCTATTCAACGGCATGGCTAAGCTCGCTAAGCAAGATTGTAGCTGCGCCACCTTCACCGCTGCTGGCTTTGTTCGCCGTGGCTTAATTGAAGCTGGCTTTGAAATGAAAAAGGTCAAAGGCTTTGGTACTAAGCGAGAAATGATCGCCGGCCGACTTGGCGAAAAGCACGCTCACACCAACATCAAACCTTGGTATGGCCTCGCTCAACACACTGAATCCCAAGACATTGCGATCATTGGTGGTGGTGTCGCCAGTGCTGCATTAGCCAAAACGCTAAGCCGTCGTCGTAAAAACATCACCCTTTATTGTGAACATCCACAAGCTGCGGGCAATGCCTCAGGTAACAACCAAGGTGCGATTTACCCGCTATTAAGCGAAGCGACTTCGAACGTGTCTCGCGTGTTTGGCCCGGGATTACTGTTTGCTCGTCAATTTATTAATCAAGCGGCTCAGTCTATTCAATTTGATCACAGCTGGTGTGGCGTGAACATCTTGATGTGGGATCAAGGCTCCACTAAAAAGCTCAACCGCATGTTGGAAGGCAACTTCCACACCGACCTGATTCAGCGTTTATCGCCAGAGCAAGCCAACGAAAAGATTGGCTTACCCGTCGATAAAGAGAGTGTTTACTTTCCGCTGGGTGGTTGGTTAAGCCCTCTTCAACTGACTCAAGGCTTGATTGGCAAGCTAGAAGAGAGCAACCAAGTGAGCGCACACTATCAACATCAAGTAACGCAACTTGAGTGGCTCGAAGCTGAAAAACAATGGTTACTGACGATTGAGGCACCTCAAGGTGAGATTCAAACTAAGCACGACCAAGTAGTTGTCGCAAACGGACACAAGTTCACTCAGTTTGAACAAACTCAGCCAGTACCACTGACTCCGGTTAAAGGCCAAGTGAGCCATATTCCGACCACGGAAAATCTCAGCCAGCTAAAAACCGTGTTGTGCTTTGATGGCTATTTGACGCCACAGAACCCCAACAATGGTCATCACTGTATTGGTGCGAACTACGACAAAACCAATATCGACCAAGAATTTGATATTGAGGTTCAGCAGCACAATGGCGAGCGCCTACATGGGTCACTACCAGACCAAGCATGGACAAAAGATGTCGATACCAGTGACAACTTAGCGCGCCAAGGTATCCGAAGCGTAAGCCGTGACCACCTTCCGTTTGTCGGAAACGTTGGTGACTTTGAAGCCATTAAGGAGCAGTACCAAGATCTCCACAACTTCAACCCGCAGCGTGACTCGGTTGAGGATGTAGAAACGGTAACAAGCTTCCCTAACCTTTATTGCTTTATCGGACTGGGTTCACGTGGTTTGAGCTCTGCACCATTATTGGCTGAAGTATTAGCATCACAGATCTGTGGCGATCCGCTGCCCTTGCCTGTTGATGTGCTTGAAGCGATTCACCCAAGTCGAATGTGGGTACGCAGACTGCGTAAAGGTAAGGCATTAACGGCTGGATGGGTTGCTGACAAGCATTCTAAATCAAAGCCGTAGTTTCTAGTTCAGCTATTTTGAACATCTGAAATTTCTGAATATCTGAAACTAATAAGTTAAAAGCTAAAAAGCCCGAGTTCATTGTGTCGCTCGGGCTTTTTGTTATTCGTGTTGCTCTAAACTGATGTTCTAAACGAAGCTGTATTTACAGCTTAGCAACCGCGTCTTTAATCTGTAGAACGATCTCTTCGTTGCTGATAGAACCAGATTCAAAATCAAAGTTATCGTAGAAGCTTGGTACTGAAACTGACGCTTGCACGTTTCCACCGAAGTAAGGTGCAGAACCTGTCGCTGCGCCAAGTACCGTTTGTGCGCCGCCAGGGCCTGGTGAAGTCGCTAGGTAAACCGCCGGCTTCTCGCCAAATACTGAACGCTCAATGCGTGTCGCCCAATCAAATAGGTTTTTATACGCAGCTGGGTAGTGACCATTGTGTTCTGCGAACGAGATAACAAACGCATCAGCTTCAGCTAGGTCGCGCAAGAATGCTTGAGCGCCTTCCGCTTGGCCAATCTCTTTTTCAGTGTCTTCACTGAACATAGGAACATTGTAATCGTTGATGTCTAGGACTTTAACTTCAGCACCTTCAATCAAGTTTGCTGCGTAAGTTGCTAGTGTTTTGTTGATTGAGGTAGAACTTGTGCTTGCGCCAAATGCGATAACTTTCATGATGTGACCTTTCTGTAATTCCGTTAAGTGGGATTAGAATAACGTAGTAAGAAAATGTAACCATCACAAGAAATGAACGGACTCATTCAAAAATTTCGAACGAGTCTCAAATAAACCAGTTCGCTCAGCAAAATGGGAAAGGAAGGGACTGAGCGGATAGTATTAATACATCGAGATTAAGCTTGGTTTTGTAGCTCAACCCAAAGGTCATTAACGATAGTGCGGTCTGCTGGTGTTAGTTCAGAGCGAGCGTCGTCTAGGCTCTGTTCAATACGAGCTTTTACTTCAGCCACATCTTCAATGCCTTCTTCTTCACATGAAGCCACTGAAAGAGAAATATGACCACGTAAGTAACCACCAGCAAACAGTTCATCGTCTGATGCGTTTTCAATGCGAGCATCAATTACTTCAAGTAGTTTTTCTTCAAATTCGATAATCATAATATTCTCTTATTTCACAATAAATTGGCTAGCACATAAAGGTTCTACATCGTAGAAGCTGCGTAATGCTTCAGAGAGCATTTTCACGCGAGGCGGAAAGCCTACTTCAAAGATACCCATAACTTCGCTATGTACTTTATTCATAAAGGCCAAACGATCTGGCTCAAAATCGCCGTGTAGATTGTCACAGCTGACATTAAAAGGAAAGCCTGCGCTCATCGCAATGATCCATTCATACGCTTGTGGGCGAATTTCTACTTTTTCAAACTCAGCTTGAACCGATTCCGTTCGACCGTCAGGTTCATACCAATAGCCAAAATCTTCCAGTAAACGACGCTCAGGCCCAGCAACGCACCAGTGTGCGATCTCATGGAGTGCAGAGGCGTAAAAGCCACGTGCGAACACGATTCGATGGTGTGGGATAGTATCATCAGCAGGCAAATAGATCGGCTCATCAGCCCCTAGCTCTAGTTTGGTATTAAAGCTTTCAAAAAAGGTCTGATTGAAGATATCGATAATGTCTGAGTATTGGTGTGTCATAAAATCAAATTTAAGTAAAAATAACTGGGGCATTTTGCTTTTTTTTAAGCGCTCGGTAAAGCCCTATCAAGCGTAATGACATCGGGTTCGCCATTATACTTTGCAGTGACAATCGATTGCCATTCCCAGATTACACTACTTTGAGGTGAATGATTAGTTTAGCTAATCTGAAAAGGCCATTCACGGTACAAATATTCATTCGTCAATCAGCATTTTTACTACTACACTCGCGCTTCATTTTTATATCCCTATGGCCTATAAGACTCCAATTTATAGACCTATATTATAGAGCTACAGCAATGCTACTAAGTGTTTTGTATATCATTGGCATCACGGCAGAAGCCATGACCGGCGCTCTCAGTGCTGGCAAACAAAAAATGGATTGGTTTGGTGTAATGTTGGTTGCGAGTGCAACGGCAATTGGCGGCGGTACAGTACGCGATATCTTACTTGGTCATTACCCTTTAGGTTGGGTTGAAAACCCGCAGTATCTAGCGATCACCTGTATCGCCGGTGTTATCACAACAGGACTGGCTAAATGGGTAATCAAGCTAAAGGGCTTGTTCATTCGTTTAGATGCTCTAGGGCTTATCGTGTTCAGTATCATTGGCACTAAGGTAGCGATGACTATGGGTCTTCACCCAATGATCTGCATGGTGTCTGCCTTGGTAACTGGCGTGTTTGGTGGTTTGCTGCGCGATCTTATCTGTCGTCAAACACCGTTAGTGTTGCATGAAGAGCTATACGCGTCTGTCGCACTTGTCGCTTCAGGTTTGTACCTAGGTTTGCTTGAGCTTGGCATCAACGACGTCACGGCGACAATTGTGACGCTTGTAGTTGGTTACTTGCTGCGCATGGCGGCTGTAAGATTCAAATGGAGTTTGCCTTCGTTCCAGCTTGATCCTGAAAGTTCAGTGCATTAATGGATTAAGAGCCTTAAGCTGCTAGCTGTCTTTAATGACGATAGTCGCTAACCGGACGAATAATCCTGCTAATGTGAAAAAGGGTTACTTCATTACGAAGCAACCCTTTTTGTTTCTATCAAATCAGTTTCAAATCTGTTCTGAATAAAACGAAGCAGAACTAGATTTTTGGCGTTTCAGTTGTCACACCAAAGTTTTGACCACGGTGACGTAGCAAGTGATCAAGCAACACGATAGCCAGCATCGCTTCAGCAATAGGTACCGCACGGATACCCACACATGGATCGTGACGACCTTTAGTGATTAGCTGCGTTGCTTCACCATCTTTCGTGATTGTGTCACCAGGTACAGTGATGCTTGATGTTGGTTTAAGCGCAATGCTTGCCACAATATCTTGACCAGTAGAGATACCACCTAAGATACCGCCAGCATGATTGCTGCTGAAACCTTCTGGAGTTAATGGGTCACGGTGTTCACTACCGCGTTGATTAACAACATCGAAGCCATCACCAATCTCAACACCTTTCACAGCGTTAATGCTCATTAGAGCGTGCGCGATGTCAGCATCTAGACGATCAAAGATTGGCTCACCAAGGCCTACTGGCACTTTAGTCGCAACCACTTGAATCTTCGCACCGATCGAGTTGCCTTCTTTTAGCAAGTCACGAATCAGTTGATCAAATTCTGGTACTTTGTCGGCATCTGGACAGAAGAAAGCGTTGTTTTCAATCTCGTTCCAATCCACTTTATCAATTGAGATATCACCCATTTGAGAAAGGTAAGCTTGGATTTCAACACCAAATTCTTGTTTTAGGTATTTCTTCGCAATTGCACCTGCAGCAACACGCATTGCAGTTTCACGAGCTGAAGAACGACCACCACCTCGGTAATCACGCACACCGTACTTTTGATGGTACGTATAGTCAGCGTGGCCAGGGCGGAACTTGTCTTTAATTTCGGAATAGTCTTTAGAGCGTTGGTCTGTATTTTCAATCAATAGACCAATAGAAGTACCCGTAGTTTGGCCTTCAAATACACCTGATAAGATTTTCACTTCATCCGCTTCACGACGAGCCGTTGTATAGCGAGAAGTACCAGGGCGACGACGATCCAAATCTCTTTGAAGGTCTGCTTCGGTAATTTCTAATCCTGGTGGGCACCCATCTACGATACATCCTAGTGCGATACCGTGACTTTCTCCGAACGTGGTCACGCGGAAATGTTGTCCGATACTGTTTCCTGCCATTACTTCCTCTAAATCAGCTATTGAGCAGAAGGTTTGATTCCTAAACCGACTGGCTAATAGCTTTACTTGTCTATTCTTCGTGAATTCATAGTGGCTTTATTACCAAATGATGTAAACCCCAAAAAACGAACAATTTTAACTTTCTATTACATAAGCCGAATGAAACGAATAACAGAAGAAAATGAGTCGCGCTTGAAAAGAAGTGTTTTATGATGTGTAAAATGCAAAAAACCCGACAACTCGGAGAGTTATCGGGTTTCTTTAAATAATGGCACGCCCTGAAGGATTCGAACCTTCGACCACCTCCTTAGAAGGGAGGTGCTCTATCCAGCTGAGCTAAGGGCGCGCTACAGGAACGAATTATACGAATTCGAATCAGTAAAGCAACGGCTTTATGTAACATTCTGATCTAAGTGGGTAAAAAAAGGCCAACAAACATATAAGTGTTGGAAAATAGACCAAAGCAAACGTTTGCTTGATGGTAATCAAAAAGATTTTCTGGAATAATGCGCCAAAAACATCAGCCACTAACTTGAATATCAATACTAAGGAAATTCATGACTGCTCAAAATATTGATGGAAAGCTAATTTCTCAAACGGTTCGCTCCGAAGTTGCTGCACGTGTAAAAGCTCGTACTGAAGCTGGATTACGCGCTCCGGGCCTAGCGGTTGTTTTAGTGGGTGAAGACCCTGCTTCTCAGGTTTACGTTGGAAGTAAGCGTAAAGCGTGTGAAGAAGTTGGCTTCGTATCTAAATCTTACGACTTGCCAGCCACTGCGACAGAAGACGAATTGTTAACACTTGTAGACCAACTGAACGACGATCCAGAGATCGACGGTATTCTTGTTCAACTGCCTCTACCAGCAGGCATTGATAGCACTCACGTTCTTGAGCGTATCACGCCAGAAAAAGACGTTGATGGCTTCCACCCCTACAATGTCGGCCGTTTGGCTCAGCGCATGCCTAAGCTTCGCTCTTGCACGCCAAAAGGCATCATCACGCTGCTTGACCGTTACAACATCGACTTACGTGGTAAGCACGCGGTTGTGGTTGGCGCATCAAACATCGTAGGTCGCCCAATGACGCTAGAGCTTCTTCTAGCAGGTTGTACGACGACAACATGTCACCGCTTCACCAAAGACCTTGAAGGTCACGTGCGTCAAGCAGACGTTGTTGTAGTTGCCGTTGGTAAACCTAACTTCATTCCTGGCGCTTGGATTAAGAAAGGCGCTGTTGTGGTCGATGTGGGTATCAACCGTTTGGAATCTGGCAAACTAGTGGGTGACGTTGAATACGACGTAGCGAAAGAAAGCGCAAGCTTCATCACACCTGTGCCGGGTGGTGTTGGCCCAATGACGGTTGCGAGCCTAATCGAGAACACCATGATCGCTTGCGAGCAATTTCACTCGAAGTAGTCCGCAGCGCATATAAATAAAATTAGAAAGCCGCAACGTGATGAACGTTGCGGCTTTTTTGATGCTTTGGTACTTAGCTATTCGTTTTTACAACGGGGTGACTCGCTTTTGATGAAGTGCTCGTTGCTACTTATCTGGAGTCTCGACTTTTTCCGTCTGTTCAGAAGGCGGTAATAAACTAATAAGCTCACACTCCGTTGATATGAGTTTTTCCAACTCAGATCCTTGTGTCATTAAACGGAAATCACCGCCATTAATCACCCCAAGAGGAATGGCTTTAGGATACAAAGCATTAAACTCTTTTAAATCAAATGCCTCGGTCAAACCTGTACTTTTAATTTGGCTACCCTGAGCCATCAGTGAGTTAAGCTTAGAATAGGTAATCCCTTCCGAGAACAGACTTCGATTGCCATTGCGGCTCACTTGATGTCTTTCATGCTTAGTCTCTGACGATTCAAGCTCAAACACCTTATTGGCACCAAACTCGTCTTGGTAATGCATGCTGACTAACGGGTTGGTTTGACGATAAGGCGAGACGATCATCGCACGCCCTATCCCATCGAGTTCCAAATTGTTTTCCGCGTGGCTTGAAGCTGGGTTACCAAAGTAAACATTCAAGTTATCCATACGAGCTAAGCGAATGCTTTCCCAGTTAGTATCAGCAAGCACACTGTTGATGTTGTGTGTGGCTAGCACCTTGGCAAATTGTCTTGCAAAGTGAGTGGCGCCAAAGAAGATAACCCCTTGCGCTTTCTCTTGAGTGACCCCTAGCCTTCTCGCCCACCAGCTCGCGGTTAAGCTCTGAATCACAACCGTACCAATAATGACTAAGAACACCATGGGCACGAGCAGATCTGCGCCTTCAATCAATTGCTTCTCTTGCAGTTTTATCGCAAACAGAGAAGAAACCGCGGCTGCTACGATCCCGCGAGGTGCCATCCAACTCAAAAACCATTTATCCGCCGAATTAAGATCCGTACCGATCCCGCTGATCCACACGCTTAACGGGCGAGCCACCAACATAACCACCGCTAGCAACCCAATACCGCCCCAACCTATCGAAAGGAAAGCCCCCGAATCGAGTCGACTGGCTAACAGAATAAACAACGCAGAAATAAGTAACACGGTCAGGGTTTCTTTGAATTCGATGATGTCTTCGATGTCCAAGCCCTTCACGTTGGCAAGCCAGATCCCCATGATGGTCACGGTTAATAAACCCGATTCTTCACTCAGATCATTAGAAAACGAGAACGCCGCCAACATTAGCGTCAGCACAGCCACATTACGTAAATAGTGCGGTACCCAATGCCCTTGCAGCATCTTGGCAATCAAATGGCCACCGATGATCCCTAAGCCTAAACCTATGACTAACGTCAGGCCCAGAGCTGACAGAACGTGTCCGGTAGGGTCGGCAGAAGAAACAATGTACTCGTAGACGAGAACCGCAAACAGAGCGCCAATCGGATCAATTACTATCCCTTCCCATCGCAAGATACTGCCTAACGAAGATTTAGGCTGAATACTGCGAAGCATGGGCACGATTACCGTAGGGCCAGTTACCACAACTAATGCACCAAACAGTGCGGCTAACGGCCAACTGAAGTCCACAAAGTAGTATGCCCCCACCACGATACACGCCCATGTAATCAACATGCCGAAACTCACGAGGTGAGTCACCATCCGGCCATGGCCTCTGATTTCTTTGAAATTTAGGGTCAATGCTCCTTCAAACAAGATGATGGCAACCCCTAAGGAGATCATAGGAAACAGCACATCACCGAAAATGGCATCGGGATTTAGAATATTCAGGCCGGGACCTAACAATAGGCCAACGATAAGGAGAGGGAGAATGGCGGGAAGACGTAAACGCCAGCCGAGCTGCTGACAAGCTAAAGACAAGAGTCCAATTAACGCCAAAGAAGAAGTAATCGACAAATCCATTTGTGCCCCTAAAAGGTTTGCACCACACCCTGTGGTACAAACTATTCAATGAAATAAGAAAGCCTACGTTCTTACACTATAGGCTCTCTTTTTCACGCTAACCGAATATTATTGTGATTAATCAGTCACTTTACTATAGGGGGAGTAAAGTCATGATCAGTTAACTATAGAGAAAGTACAACACCAGCAATAGCAGCACTCATTAGGTTAGCAAACACACCTGCACAAATTGCTTTGAAGCCATATTGTGAGATGAAAGAGCGACGCTCTGGAACTAAGCTGCCCAAACCACCGATAAGAATCGCCATGGTAGAGATGTTAGCAAAGCCGCATAGAGCGAAAGTTACGATCGCTTGTGAGTGCTCACTTAGCGCCTCTTTAGCATCCATTAGTTGGATGAAAGCCACGAACTCGTTCACGACAATCTTGTTACCGATCAATGAGCCCGCAACCACAGCCTCAGACCACGGCACACCGATCAGCCATGCAACGGGTGCGAACACATAACCTAGTAGAAGTTCGAAGCTTAGGTTTACGCCAAACCAACCACCAACAATACCTAGCAAGCCATTCAGCATTGCAATCACACTGATAAAGGCAAGTAGTGTCGCACCCACCGCAACGGCAATACGAAGTCCAGACATAGCCCCATCTGCCATTGCCTCAACTACGTTTGTTGCTCGTGGAATTTCAACGTCAGACTCAATATTTTCTTGAGCGTCATCTGCGCTACCTGGTACTAAGATCTTAGCCATCAATAGGCCAGCAGGTGCAGACATAAATGCAGCTGCGATCAGGTAATTTAGATCAACGCCAAGCGATGCGTAACCCACTAGCGTACCACCAGCGACAGAAGCCAAACCACACACCATCACAGCAAACAGTTGTGAATCCGTCATGTGCTTCAAGTAAGGCTTAACCACCAATGGAGCTTCAATCATGCCAACGAAAATGTTTGCAGTCGCAGACAGTGACTCCGCACGACCTGTGCCCAAGAACTTTTGTAGTGCGCCACCGATAAGGTTGATCACCTTTGGCATAAAGCCGATGTGGTACAAACCAGAGATCAGTGCAGAGAAAAAGATAATGATGCCTAGAACGTTAATCGCGAAAACAAATCCGTTATTCGTTAGACCACCAAATAGGAAGTTAATCCCCTCTTGACCGTAGTTGATCAAGCTAGATACCGCACCTGTGGCTGCATTCAACGCTTCTTTACCCATTGGTACATACAGAACCAACAGCGCGAATGAGATTTGTAATAAGAAAGCCAAAGAGACTGTTCTTAGTGGAATATTTTTTCTGTCCGTAGATAGTAACCAAGCGGCAACTAAAATAGTGATAATTCCAAGTAGCGAAGCCATGTGCGTCAACCTAAAAGTTGTAGATAGGAAAGGCGACGCATTCTATAGAGGAAATCGTTTGCGGCAAGCTGAGGTTGTTAATGTGATGTTGGGGTAATCACGATTTAACTATGAGTATAATTAAGTTATTGAATTTTAATAATTAACTTTGATTAAAAAGCGTACTTTTTCCATATGGAAATTATATTTATAGATTAGGAAACAGTTAGCGATGCAGTTCAACGCAAGTTTTGAGGTTTTTGTCCCAATACGTCGGCGACCCGATATGATCTTTAATGAACTCAATCACTGCCGAAAGCTTCTTCGGCATATTCTTTCGGCTCGGGTAAACGGCATAGAATGGCATCAGCTGACTGGCTCTCCACTCTGGCAATACTTGAATGAGCTTGCCCGTTCTAAACTCTTCTTTCACTAAGTAAGTCGCCAAATAAGCAACGCCCCACCCTGATACTGCCGCGTCTCGTACTGCCTCAGCCAAATCGACTGAGTAATCGCCCGCGACTTTGACGCTGAGGTTTTCTTGCCCGTTGTCAAACGCCCACGATGTGTAATCTCGTTCACGGCTGCGATAGATAAGACAGTTATGGTCAATCAAATCGGAAGGTACATGTGGCGTCCCAGCCTTAATCAGATAATCCGGTGACGCAGCCACCACAAACTGACTGTCGGCTAATCGCTGCGCAATGTAACCTTCAGGCAAATCTTCATTGTTGGTGATCCAGAGATCCAAGCGCTCTTCAATCATGTCCACCTTATAGTCGAACAAGTGGACCTCGATTCTCAACTGAGGATAAAGCTGTCTGAGTTGATCAATCGCCGGAATGATATGGAGTGTGCCAAATGACTGCGACAAACCGACGCGTAGTATTCCAGAGATATCATCGCGCTGGCTATCCATATCCATCTGAGCTGCTTTCACCGTGTTAAACAGCTGCTCACAATGTTGATAGAATACGTCTCCCGCTTCAGTGAGCGTTAAGCTTCGTGTTGTCCTTTGCACCAGCTTGATGCCTATAGAGTCTTCAAGCAAAGCGACTTGCTTACTGATATGGGACACCGAAACGTTCAAGCTTTTTGCAGCACTGGTAAAGCCTTCGTGCTTGATCAGCGCATGGAATATCACCATCTGTGCAGCTCTATCTGTTAGCACAAGATCACCTTATTAAATCTCTGAAATATAAAATCAAAAAGGACTCCGAAGAGTCCTTTAGTTCGTTCTGCCTATGGTAGGCCAAATGCTATTCAAAGCGACTTAGGTCTGTTAATCAAACTTAATTCTGTCGGCTAGATGGCTTACTGCCAAAGCAAAGTAGTAAGAACGATTCCACTTCATTAACACATTGTAGTTGTTATAAATGAGGTACGAACGTCCGGTTTCATCATCCGGCATGATTAACCAAGCTTTAATGTCTTCATCAAGTGTTGGCAGTGGGCGATCGTCATAGCGTTTAATACCGAGTTCAGACCACTCTTTTAAGTATTTCGCTTTGTCTTCGTCTCGACCTTGTAAATCGATCGACACAGTTGACGGAACATGAACCTGACGACCCCAAGTATATTTGTCATCCCACCCTGATTGGCTGAGATAATTGGCCGCCGAAGCAAATACGTCTTCTTCAGTGCCCCAAATGTCTTTCTTGCCATCACCACTGCCATCAGCGGCGTAAGCTAAGAATGAGCTTGGCATAAACTGAGGTTGACCCATCGCACCAGCCCAAGAGCCTTTCATCTCTTTTGGTGCAATATGGCCTTGATCAAGAATCTTCAATGCCGCCATCGCTTCGCTACGGAAGAAAGCTTCTCGGCGTCCTTCATAAGCCATGGTCGTTAGGGCGTCGATAACGCTGTAATTGCCCGTGAACTTACCAAAATTACTCTCAACGCCCCATAGCGCGACAATGAATCTTGGTTGAACACCATATTCATCACCAATACGCTTTAACGCGGTGTAATGCTCCTTGTAGAGTGACCTTGCTTGCTTCACTTTCCAATCTGGAACCGCTCGTGGAATGTATTCATCCAGAGTCAGTTTTTTCTCAGGTTGGTTTTTGTCGGCTTTTACCGCTCTTGGCTTAAACGTTACACCATCAAAGGCTTCATCAATGATCGCTTCAGAGATGCCTTCTTCACGGCCTTGTTGTTTTAGTTTTTCTACATATTGCTCGAAGCTCAGTTCTTCAGCTTGTACTGAACTTATGGTCAGGCTATTACCCAATAGTAATGCCGACACAGCCAATATGGTTTTCGAAAATTTACTCAACGATCACTCCTCCTTGAATTGAGGTGGCTATCACTCTTCGTCTTGAGATTTCTGTTGAGCTTTACGCTCTTTATGAAGCTCAAGTTCGTTAACTGGTGGTGGCGGAACCTGTAAAAAGAAACCATCGGTATTCAGTGATTCTTTCACTTTTTCGATGTTTACTTGAGCCAGTTTACGGCCATCCATTTTAATTACCATTACAAAACTAGGTTTACCAAACATTTGCATCAATGCGTCAGGAACTTGTGAAAAATCATCCTTCTTAGGGATATAAAGGTATGTTCCTTCTTTCTTTGAGCTTTTATATATAGAACACAGCATGACAAACCTTTTAATTGATTATGACTACAAAACTCTCACTTGCGAGATCAATAGTTTATGTTAAGGAAATATTGGGAACAAAACGTCCATTTGACAACAAGATTACTTGCTGTGCTTGGTTTGGGAATATAACATGATAAACCTAGTTTCAGGCAATGCCCTTTATTTTATTGATAAAGAAATTGTACTAATCCGCTATTGAGGTCCTGTAGTTTTTCGATGTCTAGTAACCCAGATCTAAAAGGTAGCAGCTTTACGCTATCTGTTTTGCACTTATCCGATGATCAAGTCGAAAATGCAGTCTCTTTTCTTCAAGAGAAAGTAGACCAAGCACCTACGTTTTTCGCTGCCGCACCTGTTGTTATCAACATCAGTAAAGTCGCGGGCGATATCGATTTTGTGCAACTTAAAAATGGTATATCTCAAGCGGGCATGATCCCGGTTGGTGTGGCAGGCTGTTCTGATAAGCGAATGCAAAACCTCGCTAAAGAAGCCGGTTTTGCAGTGATGACGGCAAGCAAGTCGCCATCTCAAGCTCCAGCGAAAATGGCACCAATCAAAGTGATTAGAACCCCTATTCGTTCTGGTCAGCAGGTTTATGCGAAAGATGGCGATCTATTGATACTCAGCCATGTGAGTGCAGGCGCGGAAGTGATTGCCGATGGCAGCATCCATATTCATGGCACTTTACGCGGCCGTGCGATTGCAGGTGCAAGTGGTCAAACTGAAGCAAAAATAATTTGTAATGACTTACAAGCCGAGCTGGTTTCCATTGCTGGAAATTACTGGCTCAGCGATCAAATTGAAAGCGAGTACTGGCAGAAGAAAACCATGTTCAGTATGGCAAACGATGTATTACACGTTGATGTCCTCGCAATATAAGAGAAATAAAAGGAAAACAGAATGGCACGCATTATCGTTGTAACGTCAGGTAAAGGCGGGGTAGGCAAAACGACCTCCAGTGCAGCTATTGCCTCGGGTCTGGCTTTAAAAGGAAAGAAAACCGCAGTTATCGACTTTGATATCGGTCTGCGTAACCTAGATTTAATCATGGGTTGTGAGCGTCGTGTTGTGTACGACTTCGTTAATGTTATCAATGGTGAAGCGACGCTGAACCAAGCGATGATCAAAGACAAGCGCACAGAGAACCTGTTCATTCTTCCTGCTTCTCAAACTCGTGATAAAGACGCACTAACAAAAGATGGTGTTCGTCGTGTATTTGATGAACTGGATGAAATGGGCTTTGATTTCATCATCTGTGATTCTCCTGCGGGTATCGAACAAGGCGCTCTTATGGCGTTGTACTTCGCTGATGAAGCGATTGTAACCACCAACCCAGAAGTCTCTTCAGTACGCGATTCAGACCGTATTCTAGGTATTCTTGACTCTAAATCTCGTCGTTCTGAAGACGGCTTAGAGCCAGTGAAAACACACCTTCTATTGACTCGCTACAACCCAGCACGTGTAACTCAAGGTGAGATGCTCAGTGTTGAAGACGTTGAAGAAATCCTGCACATCTCTCTACTGGGTGTAATTCCAGAGAGCCAAGCGGTACTGAACGCATCGAACAAGGGTGTTCCAGTTATCTTTGACGAAGCAACCGACGCAGGTATGGCTTACAATGATACTGTAGAGCGACTACTGGGTAGCCAAGTTGACTTCCGCTTCTTAACGGAACAGAAGAAAGGCATCTTCAAACGACTGTTCGGGGGCTAATGCACAATGTCATTATTAGAGTTTTTTAGACCACAGAAAAAGACAACCGCAAACCTAGCCAAAGAACGTTTGCAGATCATTGTTGCCGAACGACGCAGCCATGACGACCCAGCGCCGTCTTACCTGCCGCAACTAAAAGAAGACATCTTGAAGTGTATTGCCAAGTACGTTGAGGTCGATCCATCAATGGTTGATCTGACTTTTGAACACAAAGATGACGACATCTCTGTGTTAGAGTTGAATGTTAAGCTTCCAGAAGAAGATCGATAATCTTTCTGAACAAGATTGGCAGGTAATACACTTGCTTGTATTGATTGAATAAAAAAGAGAGCCTAGGCTCTCTTTTTTGTATGTGCAGTTTATAACTGTAACTAAGTTAGGCTTTAAAGCAGCAAGCGGTTATTTGATCGCTTTACTCAGCTTTTCGCCAACCACATCTAAACGCCAGCCTTGCATAACATCAGGCAGCTTTTCTGGGTTACGATCGTGCTTCCACACCCAGCTTAACATTTGGTTAAGTTGCTTCTTCGATGCCAAGAATTCCGTCGCCAAACCACTGTGTTGTGATGCTGTTTTCACTTCATCTTTCAGCACTTTGAAGAGTTGCTTGTAGCCAGGGAAGTCCATTAGACGTTCTACTGGTGCTGGGTACTCTTCTTCTGGTGTATGTTCCGCTAACTTTACGATTGAGCTGATCTTCGCACCATGGCGACGCACAGAGCGGTAATCAAAACCCTCTTGCTCCATGTGCTTGGGATCTTTCATCGCAAAACGCGCCACAGCCCATAGGTCTTGTTCTTTGAAGACAAAGTTCAGCGCTAAATCGCGCTTGATTGCTTCTTTTAGACGCCAAGTTGCTAGAGGTCGTAAGATCGCTAATTGCTTAGGTTTAAGCTGCCACGCCCCTTTAATATCAAGGTAGGCTGTATCTGGGTTTACTTTACGAATGCGCTTGGCAACTTGTAAATCAGACTCTTGCTGAGCCGCTTCCCACCAGCCAGCTTCCATCACTTTTTCTAGAAGCTTGTTGTACATTGGCATTAGGTAATGCACGTCTGCTGCTGCGTAGTCCAATTGTTTTTGAGAAAGCGGACGCGCTAGCCAGTCTGTGCGAGATTCACTCTTATCGAGATCGACACCGACAAACTCTGAAACCAGAGCAGCAAAGCCCGTTGACAAACCATGACCTAAGAAAGCCGCCATGATCTGTGTATCAACCATTGGTGTTGGTGTACAGCCAAATGCGTTCTGGAACACTTCCAAATCTTCACCGCACGCGTGCAGCACTTTCAATACTGATGCGTCTTTCAACAAGGTAACGAACGGTGTCATGTCATCAAGAGCAATAGGGTCAATCAGTGACAGCGTTTCACCATCAAATAACTGAATCAAGCCTAATTGAGGGTAATAGGTTCTAGTACGAACGAACTCCGTATCAAGCATAACGACATCGGCTTCACGTGCTTGTTGGCAAACTCGCTCAAGGTCTTTCAATTGGGTAATGATTTGATAATCCACAAAAACTCTCACAGGTTTCTATTTGATCGCCGGATACAAAAATGCCGACATTAACTGTCGGCATTCTAACACCATTTTTCAGCGCTCGCTTAGATTAAGCGCCTCAATGGTTTTGGTGCAGTACTTTCGCGCAAACGGGCTAATTATTCGCTAGCGCGTTTCGCAAGTTCTGCATCGTTTTCTTCACGCAGTACGCGGCGTAAGATCTTACCTACGTTAGTCTTTGGAAGATCATCTCTGAACTCGACTAATTTAGGGATTTTGTAACCCGTTAAGTGCTCACGACAGTGCGCGATAATGTCTTCTTTGGTCAGGCTAGGGTCACGCTTCACAACGTAGATCTTAACCAATTCACCAGACACTTCATGAGGTTGACCGATAGCTGCTACTTCAAGCACTTTACCATGCAGAGCCACAACGTCTTCAATCTCGTTTGGGTAGACGTTGAAGCCTGATACAAGAATCATGTCCTTCTTACGGTCAACGATGTACAACAAGCCTTCGTCATCAAACTTAACGATGTCACCTGTCGATAACCAACCGTCTTGATCGATCACTTCTTTGGTCGCTTCAGGGCGCTGCCAGTAACCTTGCATCACTTGAGGGCCACGAACTTGTAGCTCGCCTACTTGGTCATTAGCAATAACCTTACCTTCATCATCAACAATACGAACTTCTGTCGATGGTACTGGTAGGCCGATAGCACCTGTGTAGTCTTTCAGGTCGTATGGGTTACCCGTTACCAGTGGTGAACACTCAGTTAAGCCATAGCCTTCCAATAGGTGAATGCCTGTCGCTTTCTTCCATTGCTCAGCAACAGCGCGTTGAACCGCCATGCCGCCGCCAACAGATAGGCGTAGGTTACTGAAATCCAACTCGTGGAAATCTTCGTTATTAACTAGCGCATTAAACAAGGTGTTTACGCCGGTAATTGCGGTAAACGGAACCTTTTGCAGCTCTTTAATAAAGCCAGGAATGTCACGAGGGTTAGTAATTAGAAGGTTACGACCACCCATCTCAACAAACAGTAAGCAGTTCACCGTCAGTGCAAATACGTGGTAAAGCGGTAATGCCGTTACAACCAACTCGCGGCCTTCTTGCAGAACAGGACCGTAAGCCCCTTTCGCTTGAAGTACGTTCGCAATCATATTGCGGTGCGTTAGGATTGCGCCCTTCGCTACACCTGTTGTACCACCAGTGTACTGTAGGAACGCGATGTCATCACCCGCCATGAACGGTTTCACATATTGAAGACGACGACCTTTGTGCAGCGCTTTTCTGAATGAGATAGCACCCGGCAGATCATACTTAGGCACCATGCCTTTTACGTATTTCACTACAAAGTCGACAATTGTCCCTTTCGCGCGTGGCAGCATTTGCCCTAGGCTAGTTAGAACAACGTGTTTAACCGGCGTGTTATCAACGACTTTCTCTAGCGTGCTCGCAAAGTTAGATACGATAACAATCGCCTTTGCACCAGAATCGTTCAGTTGATGTTCAAGCTCACGAGGTGTGTACAGTGGGTTGACGTTCACTGCAATCATACCTGCACGCAATACACCAAATAGTGCAATTGGGTATTGCAGTAGGTTTGGCATCATTAGCGCGACGCGATCGCCCTTCTTCAGTTTCAAGTCATTCTGTAGGTAAGCGGCAAAAGCACGGCTGCGCTCTTCAAGCTTACGGAATGTCATAATCGAGCCCATGTTCTCGAATGCAGGTTGGTCCGCGTACTTCTGTACCGACTGTTCAAACATTTCTACAAGAGATGGGTACTGATCTGGGTTGATCGTTTCTGGTACGTCACTTGGATAACGTGAAAGCCAAGGTTTATCCACGATGTTACTCCTCGTTTATCAGCTGACGACTGCTTCGCCGCTTTTTATCATTGCGGTATTACAGCACAGCTTTAGTGCATGAGCACTAAAAGGCTCAAACACTTGTTTAAATTTTGTTAACTACACCAAGAATTAGCTCTGAAACTAGCTCTGGGCTCTCTAAATGACAATGATGTCCACCAGGAACAGTCTCTATATTTAGAGGACTATGGGCTGATTTGTAGCGATTATGCTGAAAATGTCGGAATCCATCATTTCCTAAAACTATTAATTGAGGGCATTCAATAGCCGCCATGATCGCTTCAGCGTGCGCCTGTGACATTCGATATAACGAGTCACATTTTAGGTTAGGGTCGCATCGCCATTGCCAAGAGTTATCTAACTCGACAATTCCTCGCTCGACAATAGGAGCAATTAATTCAGCATTGATTTGATTGGCGTGAGCTCTCAGCTTAATAGCATCCTCAAGGCTTGCCAGAGGACGTGAAGGCTTTCTTCGCTGTCGAAGACGACTGAGTACCCCATCTCTCAAGCGAGAAACCGTTTCTTGGGGAGCTTCTGAAAGAGGTCCGTGACCTTCAATTTGAATTAATCCTGACACCTTTTCAGGAAAGGCGGCACTATAGCAACTTGCGATCAATGCACCAAGTGAATGTCCTACCAGTACCAGTCTGTTTGGCGATAATTTAGTCACCAACTGATGCAAGTCATCAATATAATCATGAAATGGGTAGTAACTTCCCGATTTGTGCGACGAGAAGCCGTGTCCGAAGAGATCGATAGCAACAAGGTGAGCATTGGGCGCAAACTTGGCGACTTGCTGCATAACCGGATTAAAGCTGGACGAATTATCCAACCACCCATGAATAAAAACGACCGTCGTTGCGGTCGTTTGTGGGTTGCCAATCTGTTGTGTTGCAAGCGTCCCGCTCGCGAGGGAGTATGACTTTTCAATCATCAAACACTTAGTTCCATCTGTTTGCGCAATCAACGTCTAAAAAGTTAATTACTCTACGTCCTGTATCACTCGACCTTGTCTTGGCATCGTTTGAAAACTGCGACAATGTAAACTTCTGCACGAGTAGTAGGTTGGTGCAAAATCGTTAACAACAACACGCTCAGTGATGTTCCACAGTCGTTGGTTGTCCACTTTCATCACAGGGAAGATGTAAGGGTATTCCCCTATTTTTCCATCTTCACTTCCGCTTGACTGACCAACCAGTGTAATCAGACGGCCTTCTGCAAAACTTAGAGGCTCAACATACCCTTCAATATAACCAACAAAACGTCCGCTTGGCTCTGCGTCTAGGTCTGGCTTACCGCTACTCGAAATCGGCATATTAGCAACTTCGATTCGAGTCTTATCTTTCAAGTTGGTTACTTTAGAGATAACGCCACCCAATCGAACACTTTTCGCCTCCGGTAGTTGGTCGACCCACTGTTGGTAATCACTAATTACAGGCTCTGATTTTGCTTCAAGTTCGCTAGGAAGTGATGAACACCCGGCAAGTACCAAGACACCAAGAGAAAGGGCTATTAAGCGTAATTTAGAGAGATAATTTGACATGGTTCTGGTCCTTAAACAGGCATTAATAAGAAGCTCTAGATGTAGATATCGACACCGATAAGCTTTGCAAGTTCTTCTTTCTTCGTCTGATTCATTACATCCATATACTCTTCCATAGCCTTACGTCCTCGGCCTTCTGGAAGATCATACTGGATTTGAGCCTTGTGTAGTTCAGACTCTTTAACTTGACGAATAGAGTGAGAAACAGCATTAGCGACCTTAGTCGGTTGCCCAACCGCAGTGCTAGCATCAGATTTTTTTGCCTGCTCCTTCTTTTTAATTCGATTCGGCTTAGACGTGCTGCCTATCGAAGAAGGAGGTAAGTTGTTAATTGATACCATGACTAAATCTCTGCCCTCTCAAATCTAAATAATACGCATTTAGACCTAATTTGCATCAGAACCTTGTAAAAATTATTCGCGACCTGGCAGTTTCTTCCAAGTCACTTTGTCACGAAGATAAACTGGCTCAGATTCTTCTGCTGCAACCGCTTTACCTTCTGCGTAAGCAAATTGAGCAAGGAACGCCATATCTTGAGCTTCTGGGAATAGCACTTCACACGCTTTGGTGTTGATCGCAAGTGTATCCATATGCTCGGCATAAGCTTCCCAGCCGGTACCGACTTTCGCCCATATTTCAGAATCTGCTTCTAACTGCGCAGCCAGTTCACTTGGTGGCGTTACACATTCGGCATCAACCGCAGTCCAACGACCATCTTGTTCGCGGCTGTAACGAGCCCAGTACACTTCGCTCATACGCGCATCAATCGCTGTTGCTACATGAGTTTCACCAAATTTACGGTAGCTGCCTTGCGCCATCGCTGCCAGTGTAGAGACACCAATCATTGGTAAATCCGCACCAAAAGCCAAGCCCTGAGCAATACCAATACCAATACGCACACCCGTGAAACTGCCTGGGCCTTGGCCAAACGCGATAGCATCGATATCGGTTAAAGCGACATTCGCTTCTTTCAGTACTTCATCCACCATAGGTAGAATTTTCTTCGTATGGTCTCGAGGAGCCTCTTCGCTACGTGCGAACACCTGGTCACCAATTACTAATGCAACTGAACAGTTTTCAGTTGCGGTATCTACTGCAAGAATTTTCGCGCTCATTTGTGTCTCAAATATTCGTTATCTAATCTAAAAATAATGGCTAAACTCAACAATGCCAATTACTCAGCAGCGGTTGAATGGTCTTTAGCTAAGAATTCTTTAATGACCCCTAAGTCACGTGTACGAGGGATAGGCGGTAAACTCGCCAAAAATATGCCACCGTAATCGCGAGTCACCAATCGGTTATCGCAAATAATCAAAGCGCCATTATCGCGCTTGTCACGTATCAATCGGCCTACACCTTGTTTCAAGGTAATCACGGCGTCTGGCAACTGTACCTGTGCAAAAGGATCACCCCCTTTTAACTTACAGTCCTCGATTCGAGCCTTAAGTAAAGGGTCATCAGGGGCCGTAAAGGGCAATTTATCGATGATAACACAGCTTAATGCGTCGCCCCTAACATCTATCCCCTCCCAGAAAGCACCTGTAGCCACCAGCAATGCGTTACCTAATTCCATGAATTCGGCTAAGGTTTTTTGCTTGCTTGTCTCACCTTGCAGCAGAACGGGAACCGAGAGTGTTTCACGGAATCGCTCCCCCAACTCTTTCATCATGCTGTGTGAAGTACACAAGAAGAAACAGCGGCCTTGGTTTTGCTCAATCACCGGGGTCAGCATTCTTACTAGCTTATCGGCTAAGCCAGGGCTATTCGGTTCAGGAAGATAACGAGGCACACATAAACGTGCCTGATTCGGATAATCAAACGGGCTTGGCAGTGAAAACTGAGCCGACGGCTTTAAGCCAAGTCGAGAAGTAAAGTGATCGAAATCATCTGACACCGCCAAGGTTGCTGAGGTAAATACCCAAGCGCCCGGTTTAAGTTCGATTTGCTCATGGAATTTATCCGCAACCGACAGTGGTGTGATGTGCAAAGCGAATTGCCTTGGTGTTGTGTCATACCAATAGGAGTAACCCGTAATCGACACATCGCACACACGTTCAATGCGTGACTTAATCATGTTCGCACGTTCAAAAGCGGTGTCTAACAGTTGGCTTCGACCCAATGCTAGCTTCAATACATCGACGGCCAGTTGCAACGCATCTTGTAGACGAACAAGTTCTCGTGCAATTGACTCAGACTTTAGTGCTTCACGCCAGTTACCACGAAAGCCGGTATCGCCCAACACAATGCGTAGGTCGGCAGCTGACTGAACGAGCCTGTCCCCCACCTTTTGTAACTGACGCATGTCTTTCGCTTCGGTTCGGTAGGCGATCTCGATGTCTTTAGCGAGCTCATTAATCTGTCGGCTCGACACGGACTGACCAAAGTATTGGCTGGCAATATCAGGAAGCTGATGGGCTTCATCGAAGATAAACACGTCTGCTTCTGGGATTAGCTCACCGAACCCGGTTTCTTTAATCGCTAAGTCCGCTAAGAATAGGTGATGGTTTACAACAACCACATCCGAATCCATCGCTTTTTTACGCGCCTTAAGCACAAAGCAATCGGTGTAGCTTGGGCACTCTTTACCTAAGCAGTTGTCGTTAGTGGAAGTAATCGTAGGAATGATTGGGCTGTCTTCAGCGATATCATCACAATCGCCTAAATCCCCCGTTTGAGTGGATGACGACCAACTACGAACTTTGACTAACTGAGCCAGCAGTGTTGGATCGGTATGAGCACCATGACTCTCGATCATTTGACGGCTGAGTCTGTCCAAACACAAATAGTTTGAACGTCCTTTAAGTAACGCAACCTGACCATAAAAGCCAAGCGCATCGACCATCAATGGTAAATCTCGGTGAAACAGCTGTTCTTGAAGGTTTTTAGACCCCGTACTAATGATGGTTTTCTTGCCACTAAGCAGCGCTGGCACTAAGTAAGCAAAGGTCTTACCGGTACCCGTTCCTGCTTCAACAACTAATTGGCTCTGTTGCTCAATAGCTTGTGAAACCGCTTCAGCCATGTCTAGCTGAGCTTGTCGTGGCTGAAACCCTGGGATCGCTTTACCCAGAGCACCATCAGCAGAAAACGTTTTAGATATCATAGAGTACGAAGTTTAGAAAATAGAAGACGAATTATGGCAGGTTTAGTGAGCCGGCGCGAATCAAGAATGACTTCGCACCGGAGGTGTTTGGTTTAGTTTGACGTGACTTAAGCTACCTTAAAGGTAAGAACTGAAGAAGTAAGAATTAGAGAGTCATTTTTATTTTCGACTGAGATAACGTGATAGCCAAGGAGCACCTTCAAAATGGTTATCACCAGGCTGTATGGCTTTCGCTGCATCGGTTGGTGAGGTCTTACTTTCCCACATTTCATCTAGAACATGACCATCTAATTCGGTACCTCTCGCCAATGAATTCACTCGCTTGCAGTACAGTTTTTTGGCTAGTAACTCTTTATCCATAAGTATCACCTCTATTTTTGGCCAAGGCGTAAATGCCTCGGTTGAAGTTCAAATGCGTACTACGGTCAAAACTTTTAAAAATGAAGCTTCTGCCTGTTTTTCTATCTAAAAACTGATATTTCTATATCAAACAATTTATCAAAGCGATAAATCAGCAGCAGAATTTGTTGAAACCAACTTGATAATAGATTAATTATAACGGTGATATTGCGGCTCAGTTCACCGTTCGACGGCCTGCATTAAATTTGAAGAATCCCTATTTCATATAATAAGTGCAACATTTCATGGAAGTAAGATGCAAATGGAAAGAAAAACTTTACTAACACATTGTACTGATGCCCCGGGCCTCATCTCTAAGATCACCAATATTTGTTATAAGCACCAACTCAATATTATTCACAACAATGAGTTCGTAGATAACACAAGTGGCCACTTCTTTATGCGCACCGAGCTGGAAGGCTATTTCAATGATGAAACCTTGCTTGCCGATTTAGACCAAGCCCTGCCACCAAATACGAAACGTAAGCTTGTTGATTCGTCTCGCAAGCGTGTTGTGATACTCGTGACCAAGGAAGCACACTGCCTTGGCGACATTCTAATGAAGAACTTCGATGGCAGCTTAGACGTTGAAATTGCGGCCGTTGTCGGTAACTACGACATTCTACAAAGCCTAACCGAGCGTTTTGACATCCCTTACCACCATGTTTCTCACGAAGGGCTAAACCGTGAAGAACATGAGAAGAAGATGCTAGAAGTGATTGACCAGTACGAGGCGGATTACCTTGTTTTGGCTAAGTACATGCGAGTGCTGACACCAGGTTTTGTTGAAAAATACCACCACAAGATCATCAATATCCACCACAGCTTCTTGCCAGCATTTATTGGCGCGAAGCCATACCAACAAGCGTATGAGCGCGGCGTGAAGATCATTGGCGCAACGGCACACTTTGTGACGAATGATTTGGATGAAGGTCCAATCATCAAGCAAGATGTTATCCCTGTGGATCACAACTTCAGCGCGAAAGACATGGCACAAGCCGGTCGTGACGTAGAGAAGAATGTATTAAGTAAGGCGTTAAACAAGGTGATCAATGATCATGTGTTTGTTTACGGCAACAAGACTGTAATTCTGTAAATCGGATATTCGATTTCCGGTAAGACTTCCAGTTAGAACCCAATAAAAAACGCGCAATAGGGAAAGCCCATCGCGCGTTTTTTGTATCTGATGATCAGACTCGCTTTGAGAGATTCCCGACTACGCTCCTTCGTCGCTATCGGGAATGACGAACTCGGTGATGAACCTTCGAGCTATAGGCTCTAACATACGCTCTCGAACGCTCAGTCTGTCACTATCCAAAGATAGACTCTGGAAAATTTCATCGAACACCCCGTCATTCCGACGAGCCAAGGCGAGATCAGGAATCTCTTTCCTAGCAACTCTCTATTCAAATTAAGCCTGTTCTGATTCCACAATCTTCTTCAAAGAGTGTGGATGCAGCTTGATGCAAATCCCTTGATGTTTAAAAGCCACTGTTGGGTTATTCAAGCGTTCACCCTCGCCTTTCGGGCTAGAGAGTTTGATCTTAACGCCTTGCTCACCCAGCGTTTCAAAGTTAGCAGCGAACTGCGGGTAAGTTTCTTTAAGATCCGCTAGATACTCATCAGCTGTTTGGGCATGAGAAGGAATCACAAACTCTACATGTTCCCAATCTTGGCTTGGGTAAATCTTACCTTCTGCTGGATATGGCAGCTCCAAACATTCAATTTTCCAGCCAAGGCTTTGCAAGGGTTCATCGAAAGCCAACACCACAATTGGACGACCATTAATCATCGCCTCAGAAATCATAGAGCCGTACTCAGACCACGCTTGATGGGCAGATTTCGCTAGCTCAGTGTCATTGATTCGCAGCGCAATATGATCCGCTTGAGCAAAGCTGAAATCCAAACCTAATGTATTTCCTAGGCTCTCGATTTTTGCCATAAAAGTATCAAGGCGGGCGATCATTTGTTGTGGTTCTAGTTCAGCTTGCTTCAGGCTCATCATCATTGTCTGTGTTCTCCAAATAATGGCTGCATGTTATCAGTTTTGCCTTTTGCAACAAGCGTTGCTTTTACAAAAAACACTCAATAACTATGTTCTTTTCGCTCCTTAAACATGCAAACGCGTCTTGCTAAAAGTCGATTGTCAAAAACCACTCAGGAAATGTTAATTTTCTATCAATTCGACCTATAAGAAACCGCACAAAATTGGTATGATTAACGCCATTTTTGTGAACTTAAACAGTGTCTGTTGTTCATTTCGGCATTAAATCGTTAACTAGATGCATAATTAACCAATTTAATGACCTCGAAATAACGGCCACTCTTATCATCCTTGAATTGAAGGAAACGCGTGTGAATATCCAAGCACTTATTAATGACAAAGTATCTCAGGCTCTAGAAGCCGCAGGCGCACCTGCAGGCTCTCCTGCGGCTGTTCGCCAATCTGCAAAACCACAATTTGGTGACTACCAAGCAAACGGCGTTATGGGCGTTGCTAAGCGACTAGGCACTAATCCTCGAGAGTTTGCTCAAAAAGTATTGGACGTTCTAAACCTAGACGGTATCGCTTCTAAAGTAGAAATCGCAGGCCCAGGTTTCCTTAACATCTTCCTAGATGAAGCTTTCCTAGCACAACAAGCAGACGCAGCATTGGCTGATTCTCGCCTTGGTGTTGCAGTAGCAGAAACACAAACAATTGTTGCGGATTACTCTGCACCAAACGTTGCGAAAGAGATGCACGTTGGTCACCTACGTTCAACCATCATCGGTGATGCGGTCGTTCGTACTCTTGAGTTCCTAGGCCACAACGTTATCCGTGCTAACCACATCGGTGACTGGGGTACTCAATTTGGTATGCTTATCGCAAACCTTGAGCGCGTTCAGGCTGAGTCTGGCGAAGTTTCAATGGAACTTGCTGACCTTGAAGGCTTCTACCGTGAATCTAAAAAGCTTTACGATGAAGACGAAGAGTTCGCAGTTAAAGCACGTGGCTACGTTGTTAAACTACAAAGCGGCGACGAGTTCTGCGCAGAGATGTGGAAGAAGCTTGTTGACGTAACAATGATTCAAAACCAACGCAACTACGATCGCCTAAACGTGTCTCTAACGCGTGATGACGTAATGGGCGAAAGCATGTACAACCACATGCTTCCAACTATCGTTGCTGACCTAAAAGAGCAAGGTCTTGCAAAAGAAGATGACGGCGCACAGGTTGTATTCCTAGACGAATACAAAAACAAAGATGGCGACCCAATGGGCGTTATCATCCAGAAACGCGACGGCGGCTTCCTTTACACAACAACCGACATTGCTTGTGCAAAATACCGTTTTGAAGAACTAGGCGCAGACCGCGTTCTTTACTTCATCGACTCACGTCAACACCAGCACCTAATGCAAGCTTGGACTATCGTTCGTAAAGCAGGTTACATCCCAGAATCTGTTTCTCTTGAGCACCACGCATTCGGCATGATGCTAGGTAAAGACGGTAAACCATTCAAGACTCGTGCAGGCGGTACTGTTCGTCTTGCTGATCTTCTTGATGAAGCCGAAGTTCGTGCAGCGCAGCTAATCGAATCTAAGAACCCAGAACTAGCAGAAGACGAGAAGAAAGCGATCGCGAACACTGTTGCTATGGCAGCGGTTAAGTACGCAGACCTTTCTAAGCACCGCACTACTGACTACGTGTTCGATTGGGACAACATGCTTGCATTCGAAGGCAACACAGCACCATACATGCAGTACGCATACACTCGTGTTGCTTCTGTATTTGCTAAAGCTGGCATTTCTATGGACTCGCTTGAAGGTGAAATCAAAATCACTGAAGAGAAAGAGAAAGCGCTTATCGCGAAACTTCTACAGTTTGAAGAAGCAGTACAGTCTGTTGCTCGTGAAGGTCAACCACACATCATGTGTAGCTACCTATTCGAACTAGCTGGTCAATTCTCTAGCTTCTACGAAGCTTGCCCTATCCTAGTTGCTGAAGACAAAGCTGTTAAACAGAGCCGTCTGAAGCTTGCTGCACTAACAGCGAAGACGATCAAGCAAGGTCTATCGCTTCTAGGTATCGACACTCTAGAGCGCATGTAAGCGATTCGAGATTCGAGATTC